>DATNDM010000206.1:0-10881 GCA_035553235.1 Pyrinomonadaceae bacterium
TTGTGAGGATTAGGCAATTTCATAACGATATATTTCCAGAACCTTACTAAGAATGCACGGCGACGCGTGGCATCTCGCTGCCGTCTCCTCCTTCAGCGGGTGTCAGTACCTTCAATGGCTCAGGCCACGTAACAGGTGGAACATTATCCGGCCCATACCGGGCGTCGCGGCCGCGGGATTTGTCTCGTAGCGCGCGGACGACCTTTTCGGGTGTGATGGGCACTTCATCGATGCGCACGCCGACAGCGTTGTAAACCGCGTTCGCGACTGCCGGCGGCACTGGCAACAGCGGTCCTTGTCCGACTTCCTTCGCGCCGTATGGGCCATTCGGATCGGGATCTTCGATCAGGTACGTCTCGACCTCGCACATCTCCATCGTCGTCGGGCTCTTGTACTCGAGCATCGACGGAAACTTATGTACGACGTTGCGGTTCTCGCGATAGATCATCTCTTCCATCAGGATCTCGCCGAGACCCATGTAGACACTGCCTTCGACCTGTCCGATCACGAGCATGGGATTGATCGAACGCCCGATGTCGTGCGCGATCCAAACACGCTCAACCACGACGATCCCCGTGTCAGGATTCACGTCAACTTCAGCAACCGCAGCGGAGTAACTATACGCCGGTGATGGTCCAACGCCGGCGCCTTTGTACTTGCCCGGCGATCTGGGCGGCGTGTACGAGCCGACCGTCCCAATCGTCCCAAACTTCGACTCCGCCAGCACGACGGCCTCCGCAAACGAAACCCCGACTTCGGGGTTCTCGACATCAAACACGCGTCGCTCAGCCAGCGAAAGATTCTCGATCGGAACGCCGAGCTTCTCAGCCACCGCCATCACGAGTAACTCACGCGCTCGCTCCGCCGCCTGAATCGCGGCGTTGCCAGTCATCAGCGTCACACGCGACGAGTAGCTACCGAGATCAACGGGCGTCAGATCCGTATCGGCAGTAACGACGCGAATATCAAACGGATCGATTCCGAGCACTTCAGCGACGATGTAAGCGAGTATCGAGTCGGATCCCTGTCCGATATCGGTCGAACCACACATCACGCAGACGCCGCCCTGTCGATCGAGACGAAGCTGCACACCTGACTGCGGCATGTTGTTCCAGTAAATCGGCAATCCCGCGCCGCAGATGTACGAGCTGCAAGCGATGCCGATGCCTTTGCCGAACGGCAGCTTGCGATTGTTCTGGTCCCACGAAAAACGTTCGTGCCAGCGCGAGCCTTGGACAACCTTGTCGATGCACGCGCCCAAACCCATGCTGCCGATGCGCAGGTAATTCGCCGTCACGGAATTCGGCGCGACGAGATGATTGCGGCGAATCTCGACCGGATCGAGCTTGAGTTGTTCGGCGATCTTGTCGAGTTGAACTTCCAACGCGTAGCGCGGCTGCGGTGTGCCGTGGCCGCGTTTTGGACCACACGGCGGCTTATTCGTAAAGGTGCGTATGCCCTGAAACTTGTAACGCGGAACGTTATAAGTAACTGTTTGCAGCGCGCCCGTGTAGAACGTACTCGCGACACCGTAACTCCCATAGGCGCCACCATCGAGATACGACTGAAAGTGCATCGCCGTGATTGCGCCGTCGTTCTTCACGCCTGTCTTGACGTGCATCAGCACGGGATGCCGGCCACGATGACAGTAAAAAACTTCTTCACGCGTCAACGTACACTTCACAGGACGACCGGTGATCATCGAGAGTTTGCAAACGACGATTTCGTGATTGAACGGATCGCTCTTGCCGCCGAAGCCACCGCCGTTCGGCGTCGCAATCACACGAATATGACTGGCAGGCAATCCGAGCACTTTCGCAAGCGCGCGGTGGACGTAATGCGGCGTTTGCGTAGAACTCCAAAGCGTGATCTTTCCGTCTGAATCGAAGTGCGCGACGGCCGCGTGCTGCTCCATCGGGAGGTGCGTGTTGCCTTCGTAGAAAAACGTGTCTTCACGAATCAGGTCGGCCTCTTCAAAGCCCTCTTCCATATTGCCGAACTCGAGCGACACTTTCTTATGAACGTTACCGCTCTCGCCGTAATCGTGAATGCGCGGCTCGTCGATTAGGACTGCTTCCTCGATCGTCGAGATCGTGTTGAGCGGCTCATACTCGACTTCGATCAGGTTCATCGCATCGAACGCGACGTCTTCATCGACCGCAGCCACGGCCGCGACGGGATCGCCGATGAAGCGCACTTTATCGACGCAGAGCGCGTGCTCGTCCTGGCTCACCGGCAGGATGCCGTACGGAATCGGAAAGTCTTTGCCGGTGACAACAGCAAAAACGCCGGGCAACGCGAGCGCTTTGGAGACGTCGACGCTTTTGATCAGCGCGTGTGGTAGATGCGAGCGCAGGATCTTGCAGAACAACATGCGCGGCAGCACGATGTCGTCGGCGAACTTCGTCTGCCCGACACACTTCGCGCGCGCGTCAACTTTCCGAAACGGCTTGCCTATGACCTTGAAATCTTTAGCCACTGATCTCCACAGATTCATCGCCGCGCATCCGAGCCGCAGCGAGTTCCACAGCCTCGTAGATTTTAATATATCCAGTACAACGACACAGATTACCCGACAACGCTTCCTGAATCTCAGCGCGCGTCGGGTTCGGCGACTTCTTCAACAACTCTTCGGCAACGAGCAGAAAGCCCGGTGAGCAGTAGCCGCACTGCGCCGCGCCGAGATCAGCAAACGTTTCCTGCAGCGGATGCAACTCCGCACCATTCGCCATCCCTTCGATCGTCTTCACCTCGCGTCCTTCAGCGTCAAGCCCGAGCATCAGGCACGAAAGAATCGAACGTCCGTCAACGAGCACCGCACACGTGCCACACTCGCCCAGTTCGCAACCGTGCTTTGTTCCGGTGAGATTCAAATCTTCACGCAAAACTTCGAGCAGCGTCTTGTGCGGTGCGAAGGCGACTTCGGTGTGTTCGCCGTTGAGTGTGAAATCGATGTGCTTCTTACTGTGGCGCGGCAACGTCTTTCTTCTTCACTTTATTCAGAATCATGTTATCGATCAGGCGCGTCTTGCCGACGTACGCGGCGAGCGCAACGAGCGTCGGCCGATCGTCGACACGATCGAGTTTCTCCAGCGTCTCCGCATCGGCGATCGTGACGTAATCCAAACGCGCGCGCGGTTCCGTTTCGACAGTCGAGCGGATCAGATCGGTCAGCCGGCTCGCGTTTCGTTCGCCCTCTTTGAACGCGGTCTTCGCCTGCTGCAATGCTTTATGAAGGATCGTCGCTGACTGCTGCTCGTCCGGCGTCAGGTAAAGATTGCGCGATGAAATCGCGAGTCCGGAGTCCTCGCGTACGATGGGCAACACAACGATCTCAGTATCGAACGCGAGATCCTTCACCAGGCGTTTGATCACGAGCGCCTGCTGCGCGTCCTTTTGTCCGAAAAATGCAAAGTCGGGCCGCACGGTATTGAGCAGGATCGTGACGACTGTCGCGACACCGCGAAAGTGGCCCGGTCGCGAAGCGCCTTCGAGCTGCTCTGAAAGCCCTTCAACATTTACATACGTCGCGAAACCCTTCGGATAAATCTCTTCGACCGGCGGCGCAAAAATGTAATCGACGTTGTAGTCGGTCAGCAGCGCGGTGTCTTTCGTCAAGTTGCGCGGGTAGTGTTGAAAATCTTCGCCTGGTCCAAACTGCGCCGGATTCACGAACACCGAAACCACCACCACATCGCACATCCGCCGCGCCTCACGCACGAGACTCAGGTGTCCCTCGTGCAGCGCACCCATCGTCGGAACGAGGCCCACGGTTTTGTCCCATTCACGGCGAATCTTGCGCGCGACGGAACTCATGCGCTGACGGCGATTGATGATCTCCATAGTTGAGGTTGAGAGTTAGGACTTCTCGGCCTTTGAGTCTCTCGATGGGCTTTCGATATCCAGCTCCGCGGCAGTTTGCGCGGGCAGCGCATACGATTCTGCTTCCGACGGATAACTGCCATTTCTCACGTCTTCGGCATACCGCGTGACCGCGTCGGTCATCACCTCGCGCAGCTTTGCGTAAGGGCGCACGAAGCGGGCTTGCTTGCCAAACGACAGACCCAGCATGTCGTGCAGGACCAACACTTGAATATCGGTATGAACACCGGCGCCGATTCCGATCGTCGGTATGCTGATGCTCTCGGTGATCATCTTTGCTATTTCGCGAGGTACTACTTCGAGCACAACGGCAAACGCGCCTGCGTCTTCGAGTGCTTTCGCGTCGTCGATCAACTGATGCGCTGCTCTGGTGGTCTTGCCTTGCACGCGATAAGCACCGAGTTGATTGATCGACTGCGGCGTCAGGCCGATATGGCCCATCACGCTGATCTCTTCGTCCACGAGGCGCTTCACGAGGTGCACGCGCTTGTGACCGCCTTCGAGCTTGATCGCTTCGGCGCCGCCTTCCTTCACCAAGCGCAGCGCGTTACGAACTGCGTCGTCATCGCCGGTGTGAAATGATCCGTAAGGCATGTCGGCCACGAGCAACGCTCTTTGCACGGCGCGCCGCACGGCTTTCAAATGAATCAGAATCTCCTCGAGTGTCACCGGCACGGTGTTGCCGTAGCCAAGCACGACGTTGCCGAGGCTGTCACCGACGAGGATGATATCGATGCCGGCTTCATCAACAATCCGAGCGGTCGGGTAATCGTACGCTGTCAAACAAACGAGTCGTTCGCCGCGTTGTTTACTTAACCGCAAAGACGGTGCACTAACCTTTTCCGGCCTTTCAGGCTTCAGATACGGCATTTTTCAGCTCTCTTTACACCACGATTCGTGGACAATTGAATTGCCAGTGGAACGGGAGAATTGATGTCGCAGGCGTGCTAACAAGGCGGGCATTATAACGGGAAATCGCGTAATCCTGAAACCCTGTCTAAGGCTGCCACCGGATCACGCCAGACGAGTCGTTCGTTTGCGCCAGCAGTTCAGTGATTGTTTTTCCAGTCACCGGATGGACGAGATTGGGCACGAGTTCATTTAACGGAACGAGCACAAAGCGCCGGGCGGCGATGCGCGGGTGTGGGAGCTTCAGAAACTCTGTGTTCGATCGCTGATCTTTGAAGATCAACAGATCGAGATCGATCGTGCGCGGACCCATCGGCAAATCTCGCGTGCGTCCCAACGCATACTCGATCCGCAACAACCGCGCGAGCGTCTGTTCCGGCGAAGGCAGCGCCGAACCGCGCAGCTCGGCCACCATATTCAGAAACGACGGCTGCTCCTCAAACTCGACTGGCTCAGTTTCGTAAATGCTCGAGAGTCGAATAACATCCAAACCGGCGTCGAGCATGCCACGCACAGCGAGCAACAGATAACCGGCACGATCGCCGAGATTGGAACCGAGGCCGACGTAAGCGTTTTGGATCATTAACGAACCTTAGCCACAAAAGGCACAAAGACGAGCCACAAAGAGACACAAAGATCAGCAGAAACTACTTGAGTTTTTTGTGCTTCTTTGTGGCTAAAAACATTGAACGATGTCCCAACTACTCACGTTAATCTGGCTCAAGTGGCGACTGTTGCGCAACTCGCTGCGCTCCTCGAAGGCCGTCGTCAATCGCCTCGCCTCGATTGCGGGAACACTCCTCGCGCTCTTCTTTGCACTCATCGTGGCGGTGGTTCTCGGCTTCGCTTCCTACGCACTCAGCCAGCCTGACGCGCTCGGCGATGCATTCAGGCAAACAACAACACGCGGCGTCTCCGCGTCCGCATCGGCCGAGTTCATATTCTTCTCGATGTTCGGATTCATCTACTTGATGTGGGCGACGTTGCCACTGAGTATCGGCGGCAGCAAGCAGTTCGACGCGGGTAAGTTGCTGATGTATCCGATCACGCTGCGGAAACTCTTCGCGGTCGACTTCGTCAGCGAGTTGACGACGCTGCACTCGATATTCGCGATACCTGCTGTGATCGCGATCTGTCTCGGCGTAGGTTTTGGCACCGGCAACTTAGTCTTTGCGCTATTCACTGCGGTTCCGGCGATCCTCTTCGGTGTCGCGCTCTCGAAGTGGCTCTCGACGACCATCGGCTCACTGCTGCGTCGCAAACGCGCGCGCGGCGAATCGATTGTTGCGTTGATTGGCGCGGTGGCAGGTTTGAGTGCGGCGATCGCAGGTCAGATCGCGCCGTTACTGTTCAAGCACGCTGAATCGTTTCGCGCGTTGCGCTGGACCCCACCTGGCGCTGCTGCGTTTCTGTTAGTCGGCGAGTCGCGCAATCCACTCGCGTATGTCGAGAGTTTTGTCACGCTGAGTGTTTACGGTATCGGACTCGTCGTTTTTACTTACGGGATCGCTCGTCGCGCGGCGCTCGGGATGGAAGGGCGGCGCCGGCAGAAGTCAACGGTTGTCACGGAAAGTGTGAAGGGTTACTCCGGCTGGCAACTGCCGCTCGTCTCGGGTGAGCTTTCGGCCGTCGTCGAAAAGGAAGCGCGCTACCTGATGCGCAACGCGCAGGTGCGGATGATGGCATTGATGCCTTTGATCCTGATCGTCATTCGCGTTGTGAACACGCAGCGACTGGGACGCGCGCGGGCCACGCCGCCAGGTATTTTTCTGACTTACGGTTCCGGGTTGCTCGCGACCGGCGGCGTGCTCTACGTGTTTCTGATCCTCGCGGGCTTGTCGTGCAATCACTTCGCGTTCGAAGAAGGCGGGATGCGCACGCTGATCCTGTCGCCGATCGATCGTCGCAAGATACTGCTTGGAAAAAACATCGTCATCACGGTCGTAGCTTTTATCTTCGCGACGATCCTGCTGATTCTGAACACGATCGTCTTTCGCGATCTCGACGCGTTCAAGCTGTTGTTCATCGGTTTGAGTTTCATCACCTTTGCGGCGCTCAGCGCAACGATGGGCAACTCGCTGTCGATTCGTTTTCCGAAGCGCATGCGCTTTGGAAAGCGGTTGAACATTTCGGGCGTGAGTGGGTTGCTGTTCATCCCGATGGTTTTCGTACTGAGCGCGCCGCCGGTGCTCGCGACCGTGGTTGGTCTCTTCACTCGCAGTCTTTTGTATGAGTACGCAGCGTTGTTTGCGTTTGCCGTGCTTGCGGTCGGTTTTTACTTTTTGATGCTCAACTTTCAGGGACGATCGCTTGCCAAACGCGAGATCGAGATTCTCGATGCCGTGCGCGAGCCGTCGGACGAGTAAGAGGCGGTAGTGTCCATTTTGAGAGATTTCTCTGTGCAACCTCTGTGTTCTCTGTGTCTCGGTGGTGATTTCCGGCCAACACAACCACAGAGACACAGAGTACACAGAGGTTGCACAGAGAAGCAGTTCAAATCAGGTCACCATCTGAGAGCCAGCTCTGTGTAATCTGTGGATGGTTTTTGTTACACTAGCGGCCCGGTACTTTGAATCTAATTCCAGTGATGCAGCGCGCAGCATCCGGGCGGGTTTAGAGCCCCGTCAATACACAAATGGCTCGTAGAAGATTTCGCAGCAACCAGCGACACGAACCCACCACGGAGCGTTCGTTTCAGGAATACATCCTCTCCACTCCCGCACCCCAAACATCTCGCACCGAACTCTTGCGACTGATCCGCGGCGGTGAAGACACTTACCTCGAACTCAAAGTAAAACTCTCGAACACCGAAAAGATCGCGCAGGAAATCTGCGCGCTCGCCAACACCGGCGGCGGCGTGATTGTCTTCGGCGTTAACGATCAACTGCGCGTAGAAGGTGTCGACGACCCGGAAGGTGTTCAGGAAGATCTCGTGCGGATTTGTCGCGAGGAACTTCAGCCTCCACTCGTGCCGTTCATCGATCGCGTGTCGCTGGACAACGGTCGACGCATCGTCGCGCTCGACATCGAAAGCAAACGGCGTCCGTATCGGACGCGTGACGGGCGTTTTTACCTGCGCATCGGAGCCGAGAAGCGCGAAGCGTCGCGTGAAGAGATTTCGTCGCTGCTCGATGAGTCGCGGCCGATTCGCTACGAAGATGTACCCGCGCTTGGCGCAACAATCGACGACATTGACGAAGCGCATTTGTGGAGCTATCTACGTGAGTTTGAAGGCGGCGCGTTCGAAGAAGCGGCTGTAGTTGGTTATCCAACTGCCGACGTGCTCGAGCGCGATCTGTTGTTAGCAACGAACGACGGGCACGATACGGTACCAACGGTCGCCGGGTTGTTATTGTTTGGACGTGATGAGCGTCTGGCTGAGTTGGCGCCGCGTTGGTCTGTGACCGCGACGAGGTTCTCGGGTGATTCGTTGCAGTCGCCGGTTGTTGAGCGTGTGAAGCTGTCAGGTAACCTCAGTTCGATTTACGAAGGGCTCACGAGATTTGTGCGTCGCTATTGTGATCTTTCCGACGTGCGTCCGAAGAGTTCTGTCGTGACAGACGAATCACCGGTCCCTGCGCGATCGAGTTATCACCGCGGTGTCGTGGCTGAGGCGATTACCAACATGCTCGCGCACCGAGATCTTGCGCTGCGTGATCTGCCGAGTCGATTGCATGTTTTCGATCACTCGCTTGAGCTGGTGAACGCGCGCCGCAGTCCTGGGTTCTCGCCCGTGGCGCAAAAGGCGATTCGTTACGGGATGCCGGAGCGTTTAAATCCGCGGCTGGCGGCGGTGTTAAGCAGTGCCGCTTACGGGTTCGATTTGTCACTTCGGGGATTACCGGCGTTGTTGCGCGAGGCAAAGCGATTTTCGGGCAGGAAAGCCGAGATCGTTTCGTTCAATGATGAATTTAGATTGAAGATTTACGGAAGTTAGTTTTAGCCGCGGTTTACGCGGATGAACGCCGATCTGCGTTTTTCTGCGTTCATCCGCGGCTAAGTTTTATTGCTTCGAAGTTTCGGTTGGTTTGGGTGAGTTGTAGAACTGGCGCGCCTGCACCACAAATTCCTTATCGTCGTACGTGCCGTCGCCATTGACGTCGACCTTCACCTGCAACTTGTGCTGTTTCCCATCGCGCACGTCACCCGGATTGAAAGCGAGGCTGTACTGGCTACGCAGCAGCGCGTTGATGCTGCCGAGCACCTTCGGCAACTCGCCTTCAAACGTCACCGGAAAATACGCGCCGCCAGTTTCCTTCGCGAAAGTCTGCAACGTGTTGTCGGCTTGCAGCCAGCTCATGCGGCCCGGCATGCCCATCATGCTGTCCGTGGCGGGCAGTGAGTCGCCGTAGATCTTCTTGAACAAGTTTGCCGTGCCGATGATGTAAACCGGAACGCCGGCGTTTTGCAGCACCTTACGCGCGTCGCCGTAGTTGATCTTGCTAAACGTGTCGATACCGGACGCGACGAGCAACACTGCGCGACGTCGTCCCTGGACCGCCGCAAGACCGCCGTATTCCGACTTCTCAGACTTCGAGTCTTCGAGCACCACCGAGTCACCACGTCCACCGACAAGCACAAACTTCAGCGCGTCGAACAAGTTCGTCTCGCGGAACGCGGGGGTATTTCTCAACAACAACGAGACGACTTGTTGCAAACGTCCCGGATCGTTCGTGAAGTCCGTCAACGGCGTGGGCCGGATATCGAAAGCGACGACTGACACGTAATCGTTGGGTGGCTTGATGAACTGCGAAAGGAACATCGCGGTCGGACGAATCACTTCGTACGTGCCCGGCTCGTAACCTCTGCTCCCATACAAACCAAACATTTCCGACCACTTGCTGTATTCAACGACCATCGCGACCGTGATCGGAGCTTCAGGTGTTGAGAAGTTCGTGATCGTTACGGGTTGGCCGTTATCGAAGATAGCGAAGTTGCCTTTTTTCAGATCCGTCACGATTTGGCCGCTCTTCTTGTTATAGACAACGGCGTCGACGTTGACGATCTGTGTGGAGATGCTGACCTTCTCGATGTCTTGTTTGTTGGTCGGCTCGATGTCTTTCGGAAGCGGCTCCTGGCCCTGTTCGCCGGGTTTTGTCTCACCCGGACGTTTGTTCTTCTTTTCGTTGGAAGTGGGTGGCTGGCGTCTTGACTGCGACCACGCGGGAATAACATAAGTGCCGAGCAGCAATAACGAGAGCGCGACGGCAAAAAGCGGATAAGAACGTCTAAATCTCATAGTTTCAACTCCCGAAGGACATAAGCGAGGAACGATTAGCGCCTGCGGTGGCAGGCTTCCAGTCAGCTATCCGTCTCCGAGGCTAGTTTTGTGTGATGCGGTCGCGTTAATGCGCGTTTACCGGGAATAACGTTAGCGGCCGCTGGCTTCTGCTTCGATCACGATATCGTAGCTGCCCGTATTATCCGTCAAATCGCCTTCATTGACACCCAGGAACAGCACGCCATCGCGTTGCGCCACGAATTCGCGGCGCGGGCCGATGAGAATAAAGTCGTCGTTATCGTCGCCAATCACGGCGATGAGCGCGCCGGTGGCTTCATTGCGCATCAACTTGTCTTGATCGGGGATGTTCAATCCGCCTGGAGTTGAAAAACGTCCGCGCCCGAGTGAAACACGACCCGAAGCGCTGATGCGGAGTCGCTGGCCTTTGCGCACGACGAGACCGCTGTTAGTCCAGCCGTTGTTTGCGTTATCGGCCCTGACGCCGACTTTGATCGTAAAGAAAGTCGGAGTTGCGGACGACGAGACGGGTGATGTGTCGATGGAGCGATCGGAAGTCGTATTGTCAGGCTCGCGCACTGGACTTGACGGACGCGACATGGTCGGCGGCGGATTATTCCGCGCGGTGCTGTCGTCGATCGTGCTCGGGTTACCGCTGTTGCCGTTGTTGGCGTCGAACTCGATCGATTCGACGTCTTCTACATAAACGGTGGTTTGCCCGCGTCTGCCTCTTGCGTTTCCACCGATCAGGATCGTGAATTGCTGGTCCTTAAAACCGATGACCTGACCGCGAATAACACTGCCGTCTTTGAGACGAATGGTGTCGGCGAGCAGAGGCGTGGAGATCGAAA
>DATNDM010000207.1:0-8746 GCA_035553235.1 Pyrinomonadaceae bacterium
TCGTAAACTCCAGCAGCACTTCTCTGCGATACACGTAGAGTCCCGTGTGCTTGCGAAAAAGTTTGCTCAGCTCCGGATCATTCTCCCACGCCGCCTGCAATGATCCATAGCTTTTTACGGCGTCGCGAGGATACGGCACGGCGGAACGCGAAAAATAAACCGCGTTCTCGTCTTCATCCAAAACAACTTTCACGAGATCCGGGTTCAGCAAGTCGTCGACCGACTCGATTGGTTCCCAGGTTGTTACGATCCCGGCGCCGCCTTGTTTCGAAATCTCAGCAGCCATCGTATCGACTGCGCGTTCGATTGTCGCTGGTGAAATGAGTGGTTCGTCACCTTGTACGTTGACGACGATCTGCGCGTCGGGAATTTGTGCTGCGACTTCGGCGACGCGATCAGTGCCGCTGGTGTGATGTGCGGCGGTCAGGACGGCTTCAATCCCGCGCGCCGCGACTGCATCAGCTATTTGTTGACTGTCGGTTGCGACGATCACGCGGTCCACGTTGCGTGCGGCGCGCGCGCGCTCCGCGACCCAGCAAACCATGGGTTTTCCAGCAATGTCGAGGAGAGCTTTTCCCGGTAAACGTGTTGAAGCGAGGCGGGCTGGAACAATGGCAACCGTGTGATTCACGGGGCCACAGCTTAACACAAGAATGATTAGCCACAAAGAAGCACAAAAAGCACAAGATAAAATGAAAACCGGTTTGTTGCTTTTTGTGCCTTTTGTGGCCTAACTCATCGCGGCGTACAGGCTGCGACCGTGTGGCGATGGAATCGGAATGCGCGCGCAGATCGCCGTTCCTAAAGCCGGCGCCGAATCAATCGTGATCGACCCACCCATCGCCTGCACCCGCTCTTCCATACTGCGCAAACCAAGAGTCGCCGCGCTCGTCCGCAGCACTTTCATATCGAAGCCCGCGCCGTCGTCCGAAATCAACAAAATCAAATCCTGCCCCACGCGTTCGAGCACCACTGAAATACGACTGGCCCGCGCGTGCCGCGCCACATTCGTAACCGCTTCCTGCACAATCCGGAAACACGCTGTTTCCAACTCCGATGAAAAACGATCGTCCTCACCCAGCGAGTGTGTCGTAAAGTCTGCGGGCACGCCACAACTCTTCGCCTGTCGATCCAAATACCAACGAACTGCAACAACCAATCCAAAGTCGTCCAACAACAGCGGACGCAAATCAACTGACAGATCTCGTACCTGATCGACAGCTTCATCGATCACCATCATGTTCTCTTCAATCGACGACAAAATCTCGGGCGCACTGCACTTCTGTCGCAGGGCGTGCAAGTTCATCTTCACGGCCGTCAGTATCTGGCCCACCTGATCGTGCAACTCTCTCGACAACCGGCGCCGCTCACCTTCCTGAGCTTCGATCAAGCGTCGTGAATACGTGCGCGCCGCCGCTTGCACGCGTTTCCTCTCAGAAACATCACGCAAACAACCCTGCACACCAACAGCCGCGCGATCAGCGAAGATCAAGCGGCTGCTGATCTCGACCGGAACGTGACAACCGTGCTTCGTAACTATCTCGGTTTCATAACTCGTCTCTAAGTGCTCGTCCGATTTACGTTCGAGATGTCCGCGGATGTGTCTCTCGTATTCGGGATTGAGAAAAATCGAAAAGTGCTGGCCGACAAGCTCCGCACGCGTGAAACCTGAGAGTCGTTCAGCGGCTCGATTCACCGACGTGAAATGGCCGTTCATGTCATGCACGTAAAGCGCGTCTTTCGAATTCTCAAACAGTTCGCGATAACGTTCTTCACTCTCGCGCAAGGCTTGTTCGGCATGTTTGCGTTCAGTGATGTCGCGTGCGGTGCCTTCGTAAAACACGATCTTCCCTGTTTCATCCCTGACGGCGCGCGCGTTCACGGAAAGCCAGATCTTGCTTCCGTCTTTCCGAAACGTCTCGTGCTCGAAGTCACGGACCATGCCGTGTTTTTCGAGCAGTCGTTTGAACTCTTCACGGCGTGCCGGATCGACATAGATCTCCCGCGAGATGTCGTGACAGGATCGAATCAGCTCTTTCGGCGAATTGAATCCATGTATGCGTGCGAGGGCCGGATTTGCGATCAGGTAGGCGCCTTCGGGAGTCGACTGAAAAATACCTTCACTGACGTTCTCGAAGATCCGGCGATACTTCCGCTCGGCAACGAGTCGGGCTTCTTTCTGCCGGAGCAGTTCTCGAGCCTGATCTCGCGTCAGTTCGCTAACTTCTTTCGTGGCGTGGGTAGACGTTTGAATACTTCGCCTGTCTCTCATACTTCGACCTCCAGGAGTAAAGATCAGTCAAGAGAACGGCCTAATACTGAAGACGCAAACTTCGGCTCCAGCGTCTTGTGCGCGGATTTATTACAGTTAGGAGATGCGTGGGAACACGGGGCGATCGTGCCCAGACCAGGCACTCACACGCGAATTATGGCGCGGATTCTAATCCTGAACAGTACGTTGTGCAACAATAGATTTCCGTCACAAACTGTGCCGCGTGGGTGTTCTAACTTTGAAAGTGAAATATCTCGAGCTTCCCGGAGGATCTCATGCCACGAACTGTTTGGAATCGCTTCTTTATCGGAATGGCCCTGATCACGAGCTTCGCGCTGCTGATTTGGATTGCGGGCAGGAGCGTCAGCGCTCAAAACACCACGTCGGGCGAGTGGACGGCCAGCCTTTCATCCAAAGAAAACAAGCTTCAGTTGAATCTCGAGCGCCGGAACAAGGGCCACAGGAACCAGATGGGACAGAGCTACGAGTTTTCCGAACTTCAGGGCCTGACCCGTGAACAAGTGCAGAATGGCGGTCCGGTGAGTTTTAGCATTGTGCGGGAAGCCGGCAGAATCGATATGGAAGGCAGTTTCCAAAATGGAAAAGGCTCCGGCACATTTCGTTTTACCGGAAATCCGGGCTTTGTTTCGGCGATGAAGAACCGCGGTTTCGATTTCGAGCAGTCGTCTAACACTGATGACCGGGATTCTGAAGACCGTCTGTTCGCAGCCACGGCGCTCAACGTCACGACCGCACTCGCCGACGACTTGAACTCCGCGGGCTTCGGCAAACTAAAAACTGAAGACCTCTTCAAGGCGGCGATTTTCAAGATCAACTCGCAGTTTATGCGCGAGATGAAGGCGAGCGGATTTCAGGACCTCGGCATGGAAGAGCTCGTCAAAGCGCGCATTTTCAAGATCGATGCTGATTTTGTGCGGCAAGTGAGTCAGATGGGGTTTGATAAGGAGCCGTTCGAAAGCCTGGTGAAAATGCAGATTTTCAAAGTCACACCGGAGTTTGTGACCGAGATGCGCAACGAGGGACTGACGAACCTTCAGATCGAAGATCTCGTGAAGCTGCGGATCTTCAAGATCGATACTGATTTCATTCGGGCCGCAAAGGCTGACGGTGTGCCGCTCGAAGTCGAAAGATTGGTGCAAAGGAAAATCGGCGTCGCGCGCAGAGAGTAGTGCACAAAAAGCACAAAGGCTAAGACACAAAAGGCACAGAATTAAGTTTTGTGCCTTTTGTGTTTTAGCCTTTGTGCCTGTGTGTTTTGGCCTTTGTGCCTCCTGTGTTTTAGTCTTTGTGCCTTTTGTGATCTCGTGCTGATCCTGGATACTAACGTGACTATGAACACACCCCGTCTCATTTTCACGCTGGTTGTTTCGCTCTTTCTCCTCGGTCCCGTCAACGCGCAATCAATCCGCGAACAGGACATCCGCGCGGAGCTCGGCTTTCTCGCGAGCGACGCGATGCAGGGTCGCGGCAGCGGCACCGTCTTCGAGCGGATCGCGGCTGAGTACATCGGTTCGCAGTTTCGCGAGTTCGGTCTAGAACCAGGAGGCGACACGGACAGCACCGGCAACAAGAGCTTCGTCCAACGCGTGCCGGTCGAGACGGCGCCCTCAGGCGCGACCTGGAACGTCATCGGCATACTGCGCGGCACCGATCCGCACGACGCCATCATGCTCAGCGCTCACCTGGACCATCTCGGCGTGAACGACGCGGCGCCCGGTGACGACAAGATCTTCAACGGCGCCGACGACGATGCCTCGGGCAGTGTCGCCGTGATCGAGCTTGCGCGCACGCTCGCGGCGGGCAAGAAACCACGCCGCACGATTTACTTCGTCTGTTTCGGTAGCGAAGAGCGGCGCGGCGCGGGCTCGCGACACTTCATCGACAATCCGCCAGTTCCTTTAACGCAGTTCGTCGCGGATTTGCAGTTTGAAATGCTCGGCCGGCCGGATTCGAAAGTCGCAGCCGGCACGCTCTGGTTGACGGGCTTCGAGCGTTCCGATCTTGGCCCCGCGCTCGCGAAAAACGGCGCAGCGCTGGTTGCGGATCCGCATCCGGAGCAGCATTTCTTCCAACGGTCTGACAACTATCCGCTCGCGCTGCGCGGCGTGATCGCACACACGATCTCGAGCTTCGGTTTGCACACCGATTATCACCAGGCGAGTGATGACGTCTCGAAGATCGACTTCCCGTTCATGACGCGTTCGCTCAACTCGCTCGTGCAGCCGATACGCTGGCTCGCCGATTCCGATTTTCGTCCCGCGTGGCTGCCGGGCCAGGCGCCTGTTCCGCGCCGGTGAGTATGCAACCAAAGTTCTTCAGTTCACCCGAACAGTTTCGCAGTGGCTCGGGCAAAACCATGATCGCGCCGCTGGTTGGTTTCCGTGGAAGTCATGCCTGATCTGCTCGTAAACCTGCTGAAGTTACCGCCGCTCGAAACCACAGACGGATTCATCATCCGCCGCGCACAGCCATTTGAGATCTCGCAGGTGCGCCGGTTTGTTTCGGAAAATTTCTCGCCGAAGTGGGCAGACGAGATCTCAGTCGGCTTTGCGCGACAACCGATTTCAATTTTTATTGCAACGATGAATCACGAGCTGGCGGGCTTCGCTGCGTACGAGTGCACGCGGCGCAGCTTCTTTGGTCCAACCGGAGTACTCGAGTCGGCGCGAGGACGAGGAATTGGTAAAGCTTTGCTGCTCGCTTCGCTGTGGGCGCTGCGTGAAATGGGATACGTTTACGCCATCATCGGCGCTGCGGGTCCGGTGCGCTTTTATCAGAAGACTGTCGGTGCGATTATTATTCCCGACAGCGAGCCCGGCATTTATACCGACGCGTTGAAGAAACACGAATGAATACCGCCGAAGCAATCCCTGCGAAAAAACAGAACGTGCGCGGCCCGATTCCGCCGGGTCCGAAGGGTTCGCTGATCATGGGCGTGATGCGCGACTTCAACCGTGACACGCTCGGCTTCGTGACCCGTTGTCGCGACTACGGCGACGTAGTGCACACGCGATTTCTGTACGTTCACGCTTACTTCCTGTACAACCCGCGCGACATCGAGTCGCTACTGACGACAAACGCGAAGAGCTATCGAAAAGCGCAATCGCTTCGCTCGCCTTTCTTTCATCGGCTTGTTGGGAATGGCCTGGTAACGAGCGAAGGCGACTTTTGGCGACGACAGCGACGTCTCGCACAGCCTGCTTTCCATCGGCAAAGGATCAGCTCGTACGGCGACGTGATGGTCCAGTACGCCGAACGCGCGATCGCGGGCTGGAAGAATGGCGAACACCGAGATCTCGCGCGTGATATGACGCGACTCACGCTCGAGATCGTCGTCAAGACGCTGTTCAATTCGGACGTGTCGAACGATGCGGATCACGTCGGTGCGATATTGACAAGCCTCGTCAAACCGTTCGCATCACAAGCGACGCTGAAATGGATTCTCGATAATCGCCTGCCGACGCCCGGTCATCGCCGCTACTTCAACGCCGTCAGCGAAATCGACGCAATTGTGTTTCGAATCATCGCCGAGCGACGTTCCAGCGGTTATGACGAAGGCGATTTGTTGTCGATGCTGCTCCAGGCGCAGGACGATGACGGCAGCCACATGACTGATCAGCAACTGCGTGATGAAGTGATGACGTTGTTTCTGGCCGGACACGAAACGACAGCGCTCGCGTTGTCATGGAGCTGGTACTTACTAGCCACACATCCGGAGGCCGAACAGAAGTTTCATGCGGAGCTCGCTGACGTGCTGGGTGGACGGGCTCCTGATGTTTCTGATCTGCCGAAACTGAAGTACACGGAGATGATCGCGAAGGAAGCGATGCGGTTGTATCCGCCTGCGTATGCGATTGGGCGCGAGGCGGTCGAAGAGACCGAGATCGGCGGGTTTCATGTGCCGAAAAAAACGCAGTTGTTTGCGTTTCAGTGGGTGACGCACCGCGATCCGCGTTATTTCGACGAGCCGGACGCGTTCAAGCCTGAGCGCTGGATCAATGGTGAGTCGGTACCCAAGTACGCTTACTTTCCGTTTGGTGCTGGGCCACGGCAGTGTATCGGGAACTACTTCGCGATGATGGAGGTCGTGTTGTTGCTGGCGACGATCGGTCAACGATTTCGGTTCAAACTAGATCCGGGTCATGAGGTCGAGGTGCTGCCGGTTTTATCGTTGCGGCCGAAGACAGGCATCAAAGTCATCATTGAACCGCGGATGAACGCGGATTAACGCGGATCATTCGATTGCTCGGACGATGCGGTTCCATTCTTCGAGAGTCAATGTTTCGGCACGGCGTTGTAGTTCCACGTTAGCTTTGCATAACACGATGCTCGCGCCGCCGTTGCGCGTCAAAGCCTCCCGCAAGCGACCCGTTGCGTTGCGTAAGTTATTTAGTATCGTCTTCCGCTTCTGCGCAAACCCGGCACTCACAACTTCCCACAACAGGTTCTGATCCGCGACATCCGCGTTCATCCGCGGTTTGATTTTCAACCGCATCACGCTACTCCATACCTTGGGCGGCGGTCGGAAGGCGCCCGGTGCGACGTCAAAGAGTTTCTCAGTTTCACAATAAGCTTCGACAAGCACTGAGATGTATCCGCGGTCACTCGTTCCCGGTGGGGCAAGCAAGCGGTCAACTACTTCACGCTGTAACATCAGGACCATTTCGTCGAGACACGCGCGCTGCGCGATCAACCGCTGCAGAATCGCCGTTGAGATGTTGTATGGAAGATTCGCGACCAGGCGTGCCGAATGCGCGGGCAGGATCTCGGCGCAGAAATCCAGCGTCAACGCGTCCGCCATCACCAGCTTGAAATTTTCAAAACCGGCGAAGCGTTCGCGCAGTAACGGTTCCAGCTTGTTGTCGAATTCAACGGCGACGACGCGACCGGCACGCTCGACGAGAATCGACGTAAGCGCACCTGTTCCCGGGCCGATTTCGATGATCGTTTCGTCAGCCTTGGGAGCGAGTGCGTCGATTATGCGATGAATGGTGCGCTGGTCACGGAGGAAGTGTTGGCCCAGGCGCTTGGAGGGATAAGGGTCAGCACCTTCATCCTTCATCCGTCGGAGATCCTTTGCGCGGGTAACCGGTGACTTCGATGTCTTCTCCCTGCCGCACCACGGTCACGCGTTCGAGTTCGAGTGCTTCAGACATCGCTTCGACGCCGCGTCCGCCAATCGCGCCTGGCGCATCAGCGCCACCGACGATCTTCGGCGCGATGAAGACGCTGACTTTGTTTACGAGTCCCGCATCGAGAAATTCGCCCGCGATCGTCGAGCCGCCTTCAACAAGCACGCTCTGCAACGAACGGCTGCCAAGTTCCCGCAGCACCTCCTGCAGATCACGGTGTTTCGCGTTAACGATCTCGACACCCTGTGCGCGGAGCGCCGCGGTACCCGCAGACTCCGGATCGCCAAATACGAGTACAGGTGTTTCCGAAGTGGTCGTTGCTAATCGTGATTCCGGAGAAAGTCGCACGTGACGATCCAGTACGACGCGAACCAGCGGGCGTCGTCGCGGCCGTCCGGATCTATCGGTTAACAGCGGATCGTCAGTCGTGGCAGTTCCAGCGCCGACGAGAATCGCGTCGTACTGGTGTCGCAACTCATGCACACGTACACGCGCGGTGGGGCCAGTGATCCAACGCGAATCTCCCGTGCGTGTCGCAGTCTTTCCGTCGAGCGAGATCGCGAGTTTCAGATGCACGAACGGCAACCCGGTCGACATGTAATGCAGATACGCCTCGTTGATCTGCGTCGCTTCATCACTGAGCAAACCTGTTTCGACTTGCACGCCTGCCGCACGCAAATGCGTGAAGCCTTTTCCTGAAACCTTCGGGTTCAGATCTTCGATGGGCGCGACGACGCGCGTAATCCCGGCCGCAATGAGCGCGTCCGTGCAAGGCGGCGTCCGACCGTGATGTGCATGAGGTTCTAACGAGACGTACGCAGTGCCGCCACGTGCTTTTTCGCCGGCGAGGTCGAGTGCGACCGTCTCAGCGTGCTTGATGTCCTCAAACACATAAAAGCCCTCGCCAACGATCTCGCCGGTAGCGCTGACAACAACACAACCAACGAGCGGCCCCGGACTCACCTGGCCCATGCCCTGCACCGCCAGATCGAGCGCACGCGCCATCATTTGACGATCTGTCTCGGTCCAGGTCATGGTCGGTTCAATTATAGCCGTCGCCATAAAATCCGGCTCTTAATTCGTATAATCCGCGGTCCCGAATAGACTGTTAACGTACTGCTCCGGATCGAAGACTACCAGGTCGTCCACCTTCTCACCGATTCCAGCATAACGAATCGGCAGGTTCAACTCCTTCGCGATCGCGACCGCGATTCCGCCCTTCGCCGTCCCATCGAGCTTCGTCAAAACAATCCCGGTCACGCCCGCGACTTTCAAAAACTGTCGCGCCTGTTCAAGACCGTTCTGTCCGGTCACCGCGTCG
>DATNDM010000208.1:0-5279 GCA_035553235.1 Pyrinomonadaceae bacterium
ACAAAAATCACAAAGATGAATGCTGTTAGTGAGGGCTCGGGAGTCTCTGTCTATTCATCATCCACGATTGTTCTGGTTGGTCTGTGCTTTGTACTTTCGGGCGCGACCGGACTGATCTACGAAGTGCTCTGGGCGCGAATGTTGGGACTTGTGTTTGGCGCGACGACGCTCGCGGTCAGCACGGTGCTGGCTGCATTTATGGCTGGGCTTGCGCTCGGCAGTGCGTTGGCAGGGAAGTCGGCCCGTCAAATTAAGAGGCCGCTCCGCACTTACGGCCTGATGGAGATCGGCGTTGCTGTGTATGCGCTGCTCGTGCCGTTGCTGTTTCGCTTAATCGATCATGTTTATGTTTGGATCTGGCAGCGGCTTCATCCCGGATATTTCAGTTTCAGTCTGTGGCGCTTCGTGCTATCCGGTCTTGTGTTGCTAGTGCCCACGACGTTGATGGGCGCGACGCTTCCTGTGCTCGCCGCAGCTTTTGTGCGCTCATCGCGAGACTCAAACTCGGTCACGAGGCTTTACGCGTGCAACCTTGCGGGCGCGATTCTCGGCACGATCGCGGCGGGCTTTTTGTTGCTACCTGCGCTTGGTGTGCGCACGACGATCCTCGTCGCCGCAGTGCTGAATGTGATCGTGGGTGTGATCGCGATTCTCCTGCAGCGTCGAACAAACGCGCATTCCGAGTACCACGCAGAGCCTGTCAATCTTGAAGAAAATCCTGTAAATCGTGTTACCAGCTTTTGGTACGTCGCGGCGCTCGCATCCGGCTTTGTAACGATCAGCGCACAAGTCTCCTGGACGCGCACGCTCACTATGATCATCGGGTCGAGCACGTATGCGTTGAGCATCGTCGTCGCGTTGTTTCTGATCGGCCTCGCGCTCGGTGCGTGGCTCGTCGCGCGAAAAGATCGCTCGGCGCGATTGCGTCCGGCGATCTTGAAAGTCGAAGCCGTCACGGCGCTCAGCCTCCTGTTCAGTCTGTTTGTGCTGAACCAGGTTCCCGCCCTGCTGATCAATCTCGGTTTGCGATTGCACGTTTCGTCGTGGGCCGGACTGCTTGCGCTTCAGATCCTTTCGGCGACGTTGCTGATTCTGTTGCCCGCGGTGTTGATGGGTATGGTGATGCCGCTCGTGCTTGTTTGGGCCAGCAGCGATCGAGCGAGCGCCGTCGCGCGCGTGGGCCGCAGTTACGCGGTGAATACGATTGGCGCGATCGCCGGCGCGTTCATTACCGGTTTCATACTGATTCCCAGGACGAGCGCGCGGTTCACGATGTTGTTTGCCGCGGTTTGTTGTGTGGTGGTGGCGTGTTTGGCGTATCAACCAATTGGACGCGATCCGGCCTTGAAGCGCTCAGTTGCGATCGCACTGATACCGGTGTTGACGATCGTGCTTTTCATCGTCGCGCCGCGGATGAATCTTGCGGATCTTTCGATCGGCGCGTACGACAGCCTCGTGCGCGTGTTGGCCCAGACGCGTGAGGGAGTTAAAGAAGACGCCGAAACTGCGGCACCGAACGTGCACGAACTGTTGATGTATGTGGAAGGTCCGACTGCAACTGTGACTGTTCGTCGAGATCAAAACACAGTGTCGATGGCGATTAACGGACGCACGAATGCGTCTGACAGTATCTACGACATGCCCACACAGGTGATGCTCGGACAGCTTCCTCTGCTCATCTCGCCGAAGATCGACAACGGCTTGATCATTGGCTACGCGACGGGCGTTACGGTCGGTGCGATGTTGCAGAGTCCCGTGCAGTCAGTGACGTGTGTTGAGCTCGAGCCCGGGACCATTGCGGGCTCGCATTTTTTTAATCACGTTAACAATCGACCGCTCGACGATCCGCGCACGAATCTGATTATCGATGATGCGAGGACGTTCCTGCGTGTGACGCCGAATCATTACGACATGATCGTGAGTGAGCCGAGTCATCCATGGGTACCGGGTGTGGCGAACTTATTCACGCAGGAGTTTTTTGAACTCGGGCGAGAGCGGCTGACGGAGGATGGAGTTTGGGTGCAGTGGGTGCAGATTTACCAGCTTTCGACGGAGAGTTTGCGATCGGTGTTGGCGACGTATCAGAAAGTGTTTCCACACGTGCTCGTGTTTCGTGTCGGTGGCTTGAGCAACGGGAAGGATCTGTTGCTGGTCGGGAGCAAGCGCCCGATGAGTCTCAATCATCTGGCCGAGCGGCTCAGAGAGCCGCGCATCGCGGCCGAACTGGCGCGCGTCGATCTTAAGTCTGAATCGGATATTAGAAGCTGGTACGTTTGCGACGAGTCACGCCTTGGACCAGCGGTGGCGGGTGCGAAGATCAACACCGACGACAACATGCATATCGAGATGACCGTCCCACGCGAGGCATTTCAGCCGTCGATGCAAAGCAACGTCGACTGGGTTCAATCGCTCGCGCGCTGATTTAGCAGTGACTCCGCAGCAGCCTCACCACTGCGAATACAATCGGGAATTCCGGCGCCACGATAAGCATTTCCCGCTAACGCGAGGCTTGGAACCTCGTCAACCAGACGTTCAATCTCGCTGACTCGATCCAGATGGCCGACTTCATACTGCGGCATCGATCGCTCCCACTTTGCCACCTCGATAAAACGCGGATCATCGCGGATTTCTAATAATTCACGCAGATCAGCCTCAACTCTTTTCGCCATCAGGTCTTCGTCAAGCGCAAAGATCTCCGGCTGCAACGCGCCGCCCGCAAACGCGCGCAGCAATACCTGATCATCCGGCGCGCGCCCGGAAAACTTCACGCTACTGAACGTGCAAGCAATCAACGATCTGTTTTCAATCAACGGCACCACAAATCCAAACCCATTCAACGGGTGCTTGATCGCCGCACGCGTGTAGCCAAAGTTGATCGTGGCAGTCGAGGCGTACTTGATCCGTCTGAGTTCCTGCGCAAGCCGATGGTGCGTGTCGTCTAACAGCGACGCCGCAACATACGCCGGCACAGCCAAACACACCGCATCAGCTTCGATCTCTTCATTCTGATCCGTGTAAATCCGCCACCCACGATCCAAAGAAATCCTTTGCGCCCGCGTCCTCACGCGAAGATCCGCGTTAATCCGTGTTCTCAACGCGTCAACCAACACCTGCATCCCTCGCTCGAACGACACAAACAAACTGTAACGCGCGCCACTCGTCCCCGTTTTCTGCTCACGACCCTGGCGCAACATCGCGAGAATGAGACTGCGATGCTTCTGCTCCATATCAAGAAACCGCGGCAGCGTCGCGCGCAAGCTGAGCGTCTCCGGATCCGCGGTGTAAATACCGCCAACCATTGGTTGCGCCATCCGCGCGAGCGCCTCCTGCCCCAGCCTGCGACGCACAAAACTCGCAAGGCTTTCATCACCATTCGTGCTTTTGCGTGGCAGGATTAAATCAGCCGCCATCCGCGCCTTGCCGGCGAGTGAAAAAATGTCGCTCGTGATGAACGGCAACATCCGTGACGGCGCCAGCAACTGAAACCCTTCCGGCACCGCACGCAGCCGGCCGTCTCGAACGATAAAACTGCGCCTGAATTCCTCGTTCGTTGGGATGAGCTGCGACTCGAGACCTAATCTTTTGGCGAGTGCGAGTGCGTGAGGCTTTTCGGAAATGAACGAGTCTGGCCCACGTTCGAGAAGGAATCCATCACGATGCTCAGTCTGAATCGTTCCACCGACTCGATCTGACGCTTCCAGAATCGTGACGTGTGCTGATCGGTTGAGTTCTGTAATGCGATGCGCTGCTGCGAGTCCGGAAATACCGCCGCCGATGATGACAATCCTGTCAGTCATGTCTAACTGATACGACAACAATCGGGCGCACAGATATTCATCGGTACTTCGTTATTGATCCGCTCCAGTACCAACTCCCGAATCATCTTTACGAACGACGGATGGGTTCCCGCCGTCTGAGCGCGCACCATCTTCATTCCGATTTCATCCGCAACGCGGCGCGCCTCAACATCGAGATCGTAAACAACCTCCATGTGGTCCGAGACAAACCCGATCGGCGCAATCACCACGCTCGTTACACCCTCATCGTGCAACATCCTCAAATGGTCGCAAACATCCGGCCCCAGCCACGGCTGCATCGGCGAACCACTGCGACTCTGATAAACGAGATGCCATTTATGACCGGGAAACTCGCGGCTAATCAGCGCGCCCGTGTGCCCAAGCTGCGACTGGTAATCACAGTTCGCCGCCATCGACTCAGGGATGCTGTGCGCAGTGTAAACGAGATGCGCTGACGCCGGGTCTTCCAGTTGACTTAGCGCGTCGCGAATGTGATCCACATTAGCTTCGATAAACAACGGATGCTTGTAGAACACACGCAACTTCTCGACGCGCGGGGCGGCTGGTCCAACTGCCGCCTGTGCGTCGGTGATGTTCTGGAGATACTGCCGGCAACTCGAGTAGGAACTGTATGCAGACGTCACGAATGCGAGGGCATTCCGAATTCCATCAGCAGCCATTTGACGAAGCGTGTCAGGCAAAAGCGGATGCCAGTTGCGATTGCCCCAGTAGATCGGAAGCTGCGGCCCGCTTTGTTTGAATTCCTTTTCGAGGGCTGCGATCAAATTGCGATTCTGCTGATTAATCGGACTGACGCCGCCAAACAACTCGTAATGACGCGCGACGCTGAGCATACGTTCGCGCGGCACGTTTCGCCCGCGCAGGACGTTTTCGAGGAACGGCATAACATCATCCATCCCCTCCGGCCCACCAAACGACACCAGCAACAGCGCATCGAAATCCGTGTTCATCCGTGTACCATTTCTACCAGCGCAATCACATTCTCGACCGGAGTCTCGGGCAGAATCCCATGACCAAGATTGAAAATATGCCCAGGTCTTCCTTCTGCCTGTTCCAAAATCTTTTTAGCTTGTTCGCGAATCACATCCTGGTTCGCAAACAACACCACCGGATCGAGATTTCCCATCACCGCAACATCATGACCGACACGCTGCCAGCCTTCATCAAGCCGCACACGCCAATCCAATCCGATTACATCGCCGCCAGCTTCGCGCATCAACTCCAACAACGCCGCCGTTCCCGTTCCGAAATGAAGGACCGGAACGCCCTTGGTGACATTTTCGATAACGCTCTTCGTATGCGGCAGCACAAAGTCGCGGTAATCATCAGGACTCAAACATCCGACCCACGAATCAAACAACTGCACCGCCTGCGCGCCCGCCGCGATCTGCGCGTTGAGATACTTCACTAGCGCTCGCGAAATCAGCGCCATCATCGCGTGCCACGCGCCCGCGTCGTCAT
>DATNDM010000209.1:0-2911 GCA_035553235.1 Pyrinomonadaceae bacterium
AAGTAATCAAGTAGTCACGAGACGAGACGAAACCAAAGAGAGGCACAAAAACACGAGAGAGGGGACTAGCAGGCAGCTTGTCTTAATTTATCTTTTGTGAGTTTTGTGCCTCTTCATGGTTACAGCCAATCGCGCGTCACATCACACCACAGCGCCAGCCCGCGCCACTCGTTGAATCTCGCATAGTAGCGCGCGATCTTCTTGTCGTTCGCTTTCATGCCTTTATTTCGAAGCTCAAAGAAGCGCGCTCGCGTCCACGAGTCCAAAGCGAGTCCATCGTAACGCCCTAACAGTTTCAAGAGGTTCTCGGCCGCGTAATCGCCGACGCCTTTGACGCCCTTCATCTGCTTCAACAGATCGCGAGTCGGCAGTTCGCTCGAGAGCCATTCTTCGACGTCCAATTCGCCTGAGGCCACACGGTCGGCAAGTTCCTTTAGATAAGGAGCGCGATATCCGGCGCGCACCTCGTCGACAAAAAACTTCAGCGGCATCGAGGCCATCGCGGCCGCGTTGGGGAACGATTTGCGACCGTCGTTGCTCTCGCGACCGAGGTTATTGACGATGCCATGCACCATCTTTAACGTCAGCGCCCAGGAGCAGTTTGTAGTGCAAATCATTTTCACGAGATCTTCATAGACGGTTGGGGAACGTAGCAGGCGTCCGGCTCCTTGTACCCCAATCCAGGAAAACTCGGGATCGTTTGCGATGGCGACGTAGAACGGGGCGAGGTCGTCGTCGAGCCGCAGAATGTGGCGGGCGTCACGCATGACGAGATTGGCTTCCGCTTTCGTTATGGGCCGCGACGTGATCACGCGCACGTGGTTTTTGCGTTCGGTCAGGAAAATAGTGACCGGGGGTTTTGGACCCATATCGATGACTCGGGAGAGTTCCCATTTGCCACTATCGAAGGCGAACGGCGGCAGTTGGTACCAGCCGTGGCTGGCGACGGTGCGGCGGAAACTGAAGGTTCGGGGTGTTGGTATTTTGAGTTCCATTTGGTGGGGCATTTTAGCAATTTGAAGCTTGTACGGATCACGTGCGGTCAAGCTGAATATTGACAGTTCGGGAGCGTACAACTAGACTGAACGGACTTGAAAAAACAGTGTGTGGAAGGCTGTACTCCTTAGTTCCTAACACTTGGGACTTATGAGGAGAGTGAGGCCAATTACTCGGCTTCCAACAGTACTCCGGTGAACGTACGCACCGCTTCCGAGAACAAGTAAAGCCGGAGCTTTCCGGCGGGTTTGTCGCCCCACAGGGCAGCTAGCAGGGCACCCGGTGGGGCGAAACCGTGTTTGGCCGTGGTTCTGCTTTCACCTGACATAAACGGGATTTGAGATAATCCAAGGAGCGGTCAGGCCGAGCTGCGGCAGGTAGACCTCGGCCCGGTAAACGCCACGTTCGGTAATCGCCACCTCTTTGCTCGCAATCCCGCTCTCGTCCGTCCAAATCGCCCCGTCTTTGAAGATTACGATCCGGCCAGGCACTGGACTGCGAACGCGCAACCGCGTGCCGCTATCCAGCGAGATTTCATAGCCCTGGATTTTTCCGTTCTCCGCTTCAAAGACGAACCCCGAGGTATCCCCGAGAAAGTCGAACCCGATGTAGCAATGCCCGGCCCGCACGGCTTCCATCAAGCTCTTCGCATCCAGCGCCTTACCCTGCTCGATCAAGACATGCATTCGTACTAACCGGAAACTCGTTGCGTACGGATCGAGCTGTATTCCGAGCAGGGTCCTGCCGGCGCTGTCTTGTAAACTCACACCGATGTTGGCGTGTGCGTCGTTGCCGCCAGTGGCTGTCAGTCGTTCACGTGCTAACGCCTGGTCCCACTTTCGCAAACTCTCATCAGGTCGCTGCAAGTACAACGCGAAGATCAAATCCGGATAGCTGCGCTGCGACCACAGCACATCGAAAAACGCGACGACCGGATTAATGCGTCTCGCGTTCGTGAACACGTTATAGACTTCGACACCGTTGAAACGTGCGCTATCCCAACTTTTGAACTCGAGTGGATAAGCTGCAATCGCGACATCACCCGGCAACACGAGCAATCGATCGCCATTCTCCTGACTGACTTCGTTGCCGTTGATGAACAACACGCCACCATGCATGCCCTGCAACGTCATTGCCGCGGTGTCGAAATCCTTCTCGGTATGCTCGGTCATGACCACAAACTGCAACTGATCGGCCTCCGCCGCGGAGATGATGTCGCTGAACGTTCCTGAGCTGTGGCCGCCGAGAAAGGAGTGCACATGGACCACACCTTTATATTCAGTGAAGCCGTTAGTTTGCTGCGGAGTGCGTTGCGACTGGAGTTGGTTGATAGCGGTGCTCAAGCGACGAAGCTTGAATCTACGATATGCAAAGGGAACCTGAGAGAGTAGTAGGACGACAAAGATGACCAGGAGTAGGAACTTTTTCGATCGCATTAGCTGTAACCACAAAAAGGCACAAAGCACAAAATAGAATAATTCATTTTGTGCTTTTGTGCCTTTTTGTGGCTAAAAGCTAAAGCGCACGCGCAAGCTGATCACGCGGTTGCCGGCCGAGCCGCCTCCAGGGCCGAAGCTGAACTGGTTCGATCCAGACGGCGATTGCAGAAAGAACGGCGACGACATGTTCCCCACCGGCGCACCTTTATTCGTGTGATTCAAAACATTCGTTGCATTCACAGAAAAACTGACAGCGTACGGTCGTTGCAATGCAGGCTTTGCTGGCGGCTTCTGAGCGCCGCCACTTGCGGGCGTAGTACTCGGACCGCCCGGCGGCGGCGCCTTCGCCTCAATCGCCTTACCAAAGTTGAAAGCCTTTCCGAGACTGATATTCAACGACAAATAACCAGGCCCGCGCCCGAAGTTGCGCGGGATGATCGTCTGTCCCGGCGAAGGCGTCGGATCGAAAGCACCGA
>DATNDM010000210.1:0-30312 GCA_035553235.1 Pyrinomonadaceae bacterium
CAGCGGCTGCAATGCACCGAAGACGTAGTGCTGCTGAGTTGTTGGCAGGGGCTGTTGTCGCAACTAACCGGCGAAACTGCTGTAACAACCACGCACGTCCACAATGGCCGCAAGTATGACGAATTAGCGGATGCGTTCGGCTTGTTTGCCCGGTCTCTACCGCTGGGCGTCACCTTCGATGAAGGAATGACCTTCGCCGCGCTGGTGCAGGACGTAAATGAGCGAGTCACGGAAGGCGGCCAGTGGCAGGAATATTTTGTGCCGGACGAATTAGCACTTGGCCGGTGCTACGGCGGCGGCATTGGCTATGAGTACGAGCTGCGTCCGCATTCATTTGCAGGACCAGATGTGCGGCTCGAGATAGTGGCGCAGCAAGTCGAGTGTCAAAGCGAGACAGTGAAACTGCAGTGTGTCCGTGCGGACGGAGAATTGACGGCCACAGTTGATTATGACCCGACGGTGTACGAGTCAACGTGGATGCAAATCGTCGCCGAGCAGATGAAGGAAATCGTCGACAGCGCAGTAGAGAAGGGAGAGCATGCCCCGATATCGGATTTGAACATGGTCTCTGAAACTCAGCGCCAGGTGAACTTGATCGAATCGAACAGAACGAGCAAGGAGTACCCGAACTCGAAGAGTATTCACGAGTTGATCGAGGAGCAGGTTGCGCGCACGCCCGAACAGATCGCGCTGGTTAGCGGCATTGAGCAGTTTAACTATCGCGAATTGAACGAGCGCGCGAACCAGTTGGCCCATCACCTCCGTTCTCTCGGCGTTGGACCAGAAGTATTTGTCGCAGTTTACATGGATCGATCTGTCGACATGGTCGTGTCCCTGCTCGCAGTTCTCAAGGCGGGCGGAGCCTATGTGCCGCTCGATACCACATACCCATACGAGCGTCTCTCTTTCATGATCGCGGACGCTCAAGTGCCGGTACTCCTGACCCAGGAAAGCATGATGGCGCGCTTGCCTGAGCACGAGGCGAAGGTGATCTACGTCGATTCTGAATGGTCGACTGTGGCAACGCAGAGCAGCGCCAATCCGGTCCGCAATGTCGACGCGGACAATGCCGCTTACGTTATCTATACGTCCGGCTCAACCGGTATGCCCAAAGGCGTCGTCGTTCCGCACAAGGGACTCGTCAACTATCTGAGCTGGTGCACGGAGACCTACAGAGTGGCTGAAGGTGTCGGGGCGCTGGTGCATTCGCCGCTGGGATTTGACTTGACGGTCACGAGTATTTTCTCGCCGCTGCTGGCTGGAAAAAGTTTGTTCCTCATTCCTGAAGAAGACGGAATTGATGGGCTGACAACTGCGCTGCGCAACGGCAGAAATTTCAGTTTGCTCAAAGTTACGCCGTCTCACCTGGAAATGCTGAACCAGATGCTGACCGGTGACGAGCTCCGCGGCAGGGTCAACGCTCTGATCATCGGAGGCGAAGCATTGTCAGGTGAAACCGTCGCTTTCTGGAGAGAGCATGCACCCGAGACAAGAATCATCAACGAATATGGACCAACCGAGACTGTCGTGGGCTGCTGCGTTTACGAGATACCGGATGGAGACACGAACGCCGGCCCGGTGCCTATCGGTCGGCCCATTGCCAACACAAACATTTACCTGCTCGACAAGAACCTGCGGCCCGTCGCGACGGGTGTCCCCGGCGAACTCTACATCGGCGGTGACGGGTTGGCGCGCGGCTACCTGGCGCAGCCGCAGATAACCGCCGAAAGATTCATCCCACATCCATTCAGCGAGAAAGCCGGCGAGCGGATTTATCGCACCGGAGACATGGCACGCTATCGGGACAACGGCGAGATCGAATATCTCGGCAGGGTGGACCACCAGGTCAAGGTTCGAGGTTTTCGTGTGGAACTGGGCGAGATTGAAGCTGTGCTCAGACAACATCCCCAAATCAACGAAGTCGTTGTCATGACTCGTGAAGAGGTGCTCGGCGACAGGCGCATAGTCGCTTACGTCGTGTCCCCCGAGGGTGCAGATGTTTCCGTTAACGATATTCGCCGCTTCCTGAGTGTCAAACTACCTGAATACATGATGCCGTCGTCGTTCGTCACACTCAGTGCACTCCCACTGACACCGAACGGCAAAGTTGATCGAGAAGCATTGCCCGCGCCCGGACTCGGACGCGCTGGTATGGAAGAGGCCTATGTTGCGCCACGCACTGTTCTCGAAGAGGCGGTCGCTCGGATATGGGCCGAGACTATCGGCATCGAGTTGCTGGGCGTGCATGACAACTTTTTCGAACTGGGTGGGCACTCGTTATTGGCTACGCAAGTGATCTCCCGAATCAGAGAGGAATTTGAGGTCGAGCTGCCGGTACGCATGATGTTCGAAGGCATGACGGTCGCAGAGATGGCTGCCGCGATCGTGAGTCGAGAGATGCATCCGGGTCAGAGTGAGAAGATCGCACAAACGATGAAGGCCGTCGAAGAGATGAGTGAAGGAGAGTTTGTGCAAATGCTGGAACTCAAGAGGGAGTCGCATGACATCCAAAGACTTAGTTAAGAAGCGTGAACTGGTAACTTATCTACTCGAGGCTGAAGGCTTCCGGTTCTCATCCAAAGCTAAGATTACGCGCCGGGCCAACCCCGAAGAGCTGCCGCTCTCATACGCGCAGCAGCGCTTGTGGTTCCTTGAGCAACTCGGCGATACATCTTCAGCTTACAATATTCCGCTGCCGGTGCTTATCAGTGGACCTCTCGACGTCAAAGCGCTCACTCGAGCTCTCAACGAAATCATTCGTCGTCATGAAGTCCTGCGTGCCTCGTTTGGCTCGCTCTACGGTCAAACGCTGCAATTGATCGCACCGAAGGTGGAGTTATCTATCCCGCTCACCGACTTGTCGGCAGTACCTGCCGAACAGCGGCAGCAGGAACTGCGGCGTCTGATCCAGCTCGACGCTTCCCGCCCGTTTGATCTGACTACCGGCCCATTGATGCGCGCCTCGCTGCTGCAACTGGACGTTGAAGAGTATGCCGCGCTGCTGACCATGCACCACATCGTTTCGGACGGCTGGTCCACTTCCGTGCTGCTCAAGGAACTGGGCATTCTTTATGAGGCGTTTGCGGAAGGACGTCGCTCGCCACTGCCGGAGTTGTCAATCCAGTATGCGGATTATGCGAGTTGGCAACGAGAGCGATTAACCGGCGACGTTTTGCAGGCGCAACTGGGTTATTGGAAACAACAATTGGCCCACGCGCCGGCCATGATAGAGCTGCCGACCGACCGCCCGCGCCCGCCGATCAAGAGTTTTCGAGGCAGCCGCGAGGGCATTGTGTTGCCGGCCTCGTTGGGTGAAGCGCTGAGAAGCCTGAGCCAGCGCGAAGGCGTCACTCTGTTCATGACGCTGCTCTCTGCCTTCTACATTCTGTTATGGCGCTACAGCGGGCAAGCCGACATCGTCGTCGGGACACCGATTGCCGGACGAAATCGCGCGGAGCTCGAACCCTTAATCGGCTTCTTTGTGAACACCCTGGCCTTGCGCACCGAGGTGCGCGGTGCTGAAAACTTCAGAGAGTTGCTCGGACGCGTGAAGGAAACCTGTCTCGGAGCGTATGCCCATGAAGATCTGCCGTTCGAAAAGTTAGTCGAAGAGTTGCAGCCGGAACGTAGCCTCGATCACACGCCGCTGTTCCAGGTGATGTTCATGTTGCAGCAAGGTGGCGGTGCGACCATTGAGTTGAAAAAACTTCGTCTCTCTCCGTTGGAGATCGAAGACGACACGGAAAAATTTGACCTGACACTGCTTGCAGACGAGAGCGAACCGCTAATGCAGTTAGTAGTGGGTTACAACACCGACCTGTTTGACGCTGAGACGATCAGGCGGATGCTGAATCATTACCGGCAGGTGTTACAGGCGGTCGTGACTAACCCACGCGAGCGGCTTTCTGAGTTGCGCCTGCTGACAGAGCCTGAGCGGCGGCAGATCGTCATGGAGTGGAATGACACAGCAGTGCAGTGGCCGGCTGCGGAAGACGCTAAGATCGGCATGCTGCATGAGCTGTTCGAACGACAAGTTGAACGCACGCCTTCAGCGATCGCATTGAGCTTCGAAGGCCAGGAACTCAGCTATCAAGAATTAAACAGGCGTGCTAACCAACTGGCCCATCATCTGCGTGGGCTCGACGTCGGCCCAGAGATTCAGGTAGGCGTAATGATGGAGCGTTCGCTGGAGATGGTCATCAGCCTGCTGGCGATCCTGAAAGCGGGCGGCGCGTATGTACCTTTCGATCCGAGTTATCCGGAAGAACGACTGGCCTTCATGTTGAAGGATGCAGCCGTCAAAGTTTTGCTTACGCAGGCGGGGCTGCTTGCGCGACTGCCGGAATCAGAACGAGACAACTCAACTGTCAAAGTGCTGGCCGTGGATCGGCTGCGGGAGCAATTGCGGGAGCAAGCGAGCACTAACCCGCAAGTGCGGCTGACGGGCGCAAACCTGGCGTACATGATCTACACCTCAGGTTCGACCGGGTCACCGAAAGGAGTACTCAACACTCATGGCGGCATCGTCAACCGCTTGTTGTGGATGCAGCAACGTTACCAGTTGCAGTCCGATGATGTGGTCTTACAGAAAACTCCATTCAGCTTCGATGTTTCGGTGTGGGAATTCTTTTGGCCGTTGCTCGCGGGAGCGCGGTTAGTAGTAGCGCGGCCCGAAGGTCATCGTGATCCCGAGTATCTGGTCGAAGTCATCAACAGAGAAAAAGTCACGACGGTCCACTTTGTGCCGGCGATGTTGCAAGCGTTCCTCACCAATGAATCGGTAAGCGCGGGTTGTGGGAGCGTGCGTCGTATTATCTGTAGCGGCGAAGCCTTAAGTGTCGAATTAGCCGAGCAATGCATGGAGCGATTGCCGCACGCCGAGCTGCACAACTTGTATGGTCCAACTGAAGCAGCGGTCGACGTGACCGCCTGGCATTGCAAGCCGGGAGAGCAACGCGCGTCAGTGCCCATCGGCCGGCCGATCTCCAACACGCAAATCTACATTCTCAACCGCGAAATGCAGCCGGTCCCGATCGGCGTCAGCGGAGAGCTTTACATCGGCGGCGCCGGTTTAGCGAGAGGCTATCATGGCCGGCCGGGCCTGACCGCCGAACGTTTCATTGCACATCCGCTGGGTCAAAGGCCGGGCGAGCGTTTATATCGCACGGGAGACATCGCGCGCTTTCGTGCGGACGGCGCGATCGAGTACATGGGCCGCGAGGACCATCAAGTCAAGATCAGAGGCTATCGGATTGAGTTGGGAGAGATCGAAACAGTGCTGCGGGAGCACGAGCAGGTGCAAGACGCAGTGGTTATCGCCGACGTCGACGCCACGGGAGACAAACGTCTCGTCGCGTATCTGACCGTGGCAAATCATGATGTGCTGAAGACGACAGAGCTGAGAACATATCTAAGTCAACGCTTACCGGATTACATGGTGCCGCACGGTTTTGTGCAGCTTACCGAATGGCCACTGACGCCGAGCGGAAAGCTGGACCGGCGCGCCTTGCCGGCTCCCAACTTGAAACGGTCGCAAATGGACGGCGCTTATGTCGCCCCGCGCACGAGCGCGGAGGAAGTGCTGGCGGCCGTGTGGTCGCAGGTGTTGTCAATCGAGCAAGTCGGCGCCTTCGACAATTTCTTCTCTCTGGGTGGTGATTCGATCCGCAGCCTGCAGATAGTGGCCTTGGCCCGCCAACGCGGCTTGCATTTCACTCTTCAACAATTGTTCCAGCATCAGACCGTGGCGACGCTGGCGGCGGCTGCAACACAGCCTGAGAGTCAGACGGAAGCTCGTCAGGAAACAGCCAGTGAGCCCTTTGGCCTGATCAGTGCGGCAGACCGTGCCAGGTTGCCGGAAGGCGTGGAGGATGCCTATCCGTTAACAATGCTGCAGGGTGGCATGTTGTATCACATGCAGCTAACCCCGCAGACACCGCTTTATCACAACGTAAACAGTATGCAGCTCCGTGCTGCGCTGGACGTGGAACTACTCCGCGAGGCCGCCGCCATGGTGGTTGCCCGTCACGCCGCTCTGCGCACCGGCTTCGACTTGAGCCATTACAGCGAGCCCTTACAGTTGGTCCACCTGCATGCCGTCATGGACGTCGGCTTTGACGACATCAGTTCACTGGATACGCAGGAACAGGAGACCCTGATTGATAAGTTCGTCGAGGCCGAAAAGCGACGCAGCTTTGATCTGAGTCAACCGCCGTTGATGCGTTTCTTCATTCATCGCCGCAGTGATGAGACTTTCCAGTTCACGCTCACGGAATGTCACCCGATTCAGGATGGCTGGAGTTTGCATACAGTGCTGGCGGAGGCGTTCAGCTATTACTTCGCTCGGCTGAACGGCGAACCGGTTCCAGAGCTTGAACCAATCGCAATCAGCTACAGGGAGTTTGTGCGCATGGAGCGGGAGGCGCTGGCGAGCGAAGAGCACAAGCTGTTCTGGCGCCGTAAACTCGAAGGCAGTATGACGCTGACATTGCCGCGTTGGGAAAAATCGCAGCAAGTATCGGGGCGAGCAAATGTCGATGGGCCAACTGAGGTCAAATTCCGCAACGTAAAAATCCCTCCGAAATTGTCGGAAGACCTGAAGGCGTTAGCGCGCACCCTGGCGGTGCCAATCAAGAGCGTGATCCTCGCCGCGCACATGAAAGTCCTGAACATTCTCAGTGGCTCGACCGACATCCTTACCGGCGTGGTCAGCAATGGCCGATCTGAGGAGATTGGTGGTGAGCGAACGGTGGGCCTGTTCCTGAACACGCTGCCGTTTCGTCAGCAAGTCACGGGGGGAACGTGGGAGGATTTGATACGGGGAACATTCGACACTGAATGGGAGTTGTTGCCATACCGGCGTTATCCGATGGCCGCGTTGCAACAGGGTCGCAGCGGGCAGTTGTATGAGACCGCTTTTAATTTCATACATTTTCACGTCGTCGATAGTGTGGTCCGCTCCGGTAACGTCGACGTGTTGGCGACTAAAGCATCGGAAGGTACGAACTGGACGCTGCAAGCGCATTTTTCATTGGGCCTGGATGCACTGCATTTGGACCTACAGCTCGAGTACAACTCATTAGAGCTGGCTGATGAACAGATGGAAGACATCGAGGGCTATTACCTGGGCGTACTGCAGGCAATGGCGCTGAACCCGCTGGCCAATCATCAATACCAGAGCTTCCTCTCAGCCGCGGAGCAACAGAAACAGTTGACGGACGGCCGCGGAGTCATGGGTGAATATCCGGTGGACCGGAGCTTCGATGAGCTCTTCCGCGCTCAAGTGGAGCTGACGCCGGACGCGGTCGCAGTAGTGAGTGACACCGGGGAGGTAAGTTACCGAGAGTTGAATGAGCGGGCGAATCAATTGGCCCACTGGCTGCGAGCAGCGGGAGTAGGACCAGAAGCGGTAGTAGGGTTGCTGGCCGAACGCAGCGAGGGACTGCTGATCGGGATGCTGGGAGTGTTCAAGGTCGGGGCAGCGTATCTGCCGCTCGATCCGCGGCAGCCGGGCTGGCGACAACAGCAGGTGATAGAGCAGAGCGGGATGCGGCTGGTGCTGGCCAGTGGCCCGTATCAAGCTCAGCTGCGCGCAGCGCTGCAGGGCGTGCCCGCAGCAGCGCAGCCGGAAGTGCATGACCTGGAGGAACCGTGGCAACCGGGTTCGCAGTGGAGCAAAGCGGCGGTGGTGACTAAGGGCCAGCCGGACCAACTGGCCTATGTGATCTATACGTCGGGATCGACTGGTGTGCCCAAGGGCGCCATGATTACGCAAGCGGGAATGATCAATCACCTGTGTGCGAAGGTGGCGGAGTTGGGGTTGGGAAGTGCCGACCGCGTGGCGCAGACAGCGACGCAGAGCTTCGACATTTCAGTCTGGCAGTTTTTGGCCGCGTTGCTGGCCGGGGGACAAGTACGGATCGTGAGCGACGAAGTTGGCCTCGATCCGCGCGCGTTGCTGCGGTTGGTGTCCGAGAGCGGCGTGACAATCCTGGAGACGGTGCCGTCGATGCTGGGAGCGCTGCTCGAAGAGCTGGAATCCGGGAGTGACCAGGGAGTAATTGGAGCGGCACGGCTCGGGCAATTGCGCTGGCTGATTGTGACGGGCGAGGCCTTGCCGCCGGAGTTATGCCGGCGCTGGGCGGCTATTGGAGCGAGCGAGACGCGGTTGCTCAATGCGTATGGACCAACGGAATGCGCCGACGATGTAACGCATTTCGAAGTGCGCGGTGAAGTGGCGGCGGGGACGATGCGGATCCCGATCGGGCGGCCGTTGGGGAACACGCGTTTGTACGTCGTGAATAAAGCTTTGACGCTGGTGCCGCGCGGAGTCGTCGGAGAGTTGTATGTGGGCGGCACGGGAGTCGGGCGCGGCTACTTGCAGGAGCCGAAGCAGACGGCGCTGAGCTTTGTGCCGGATCCGTTTAGTGGAGAGAGCGGCGCACGGTTGTACCGGACGGGAGACCTGGTCCGGCAGCGTGCTGACGGAGAGTTGGAGTACGTCGGGCGGATAGACCAGCAGGTGAAGGTGCGAGGCTACCGCATTGAGTTAGGAGAGATCGAAGCAGTGCTGAGTGGGCACGTGGCAGTGCAGGAGGCGGTGGTAGTAGCGCGTGCCGATGCGGGCGGCGAGCAGCGGCTGGTGGGTTACGTAGTGCCGCAGGCAGCCGGCGAGGAGAATGGTCCGGTAACGGTGAGTGACTTGCGGGCCTATCTGCGCGAGCGGTTGCCGGAGTATATGGTGCCGCAGGCGTTGGTGCTGCTCGCGCAACTTCCGTTAACGCCCAACGGCAAGATTGATCGCAAGGCTTTACCCGCTCCCGAAGGACCAGAGACACAGGAAACTCTGACGTACGTAGCCCCGCGAACCGAGTTGGAGCAGCGGATTGCGGCTATCTGGCAATCGGTGTTGGGGGTCGAGAAGGTCGGAATGCATGATAACTTCTTCGACCTGGGAGGACATTCCATCCTTTTGATTGAAGCCAGCAGTAAACTCAGGGTCGCGCTGGAAAGGGAATTATCGGTGGTTGATATGTTTCGCCATCCGACGGTAAGTGCGATGGCTGAGTTCCTGAGCGCAGCACAACCGCAAGATCTGAACTTTGCCGAGAATGTGGAACGAGCGAGTGTGCGTCGAGTTTCTGCAAACCGATTGCGTGAAAGAAAGCAGCAGCGTCAAAACGCAAACGCCGCAAAATAGTTTATATTTGTCATGGCTTTGCACAAAAGAGTCACGAAGGCCCTCTTCTCTGTGCAACCTCTGTGTTCTCTGTGTCTCTGTGGTTGATTAATTCCGAGCAAAACCACACCACAGAGACACAGAGAACACAGAGGTTGCACAGAGAAATCAAGATGTAGGGACTTTTCGTGCAAAGCCATTTGTCGTTGAAACCTCCCGACCGGACGCCTCCCAGCGAAGACCAGAGCGAATAACGTTCAGAGCCCGAACTTCGAAAGGCAGGAAGATGGAAACCTTCATCCAGGATCTCAAACACGGCGCCCGTATGTTGATAAAAACTCCGGGCTTTACTGCGGTGGCGGTGTTGACACTGGCGCTGGGTATCGGCGCTAACACGGCTATCTTCAGCGTGGTGAACGCTGTTTTGCTTCGGCCTTTACCTTTCACCGAGCCGCAGCGATTGATAATCATCGGCGAAGCCAACGCCAGTCAAAAGGGCGCCGAAGGAGAGATCGGCATTGCGCCAGCCAACTATGTGGACTATGCCAAAGAGAACAAAACATTCGAGCGCATGGGCCTATTCTCGATGACGGTGCGCACGGGCTTCAATCTCGGAGGCGCCGAGGATCCGGAACGCCTGACGGCCGCAAATATCTCGTCGCAACTCTTTCCCACGCTGGGCGTGAATCCGATTTACGGTCGACAGTTTTTCCCGGACGATGAGAAGCAGGGAAACAATCGCTCCGTCATCCTGAGTTACGACCTCTGGCAACGCCGCTTCGGCGCAGACCCGGGCATCATCAACAAACCGATCACGCTTAATGGCGCCAGCTATCAGGTGGTCGGTGTTATGCCGCAGGGATTTCAGTTTCCCACGAAAGATTTACTGCCCGAGCTTCAGACTTTGGCGAAACCTGTTGAGTTGTGGGTCCCACTCTCGCTCAACGACGCCGCCTGGACCGCGCGCGGGTCACGTTTCCTGCATGCCATCGGACGTCTTAAACCAGGCGTCACGATTGAACAAGCAAGGGCTGACTTGAACACTATCGCAGCTCGTCTCGCGCAGCAGTATGAACAGGACCAGGGCTGGACCGCGAAAGTTGTTTCCCTGCAGGCCCAGATCGTCGGTTCGATCAGGCTGGCGCTGCTCGTTCTCTTCGGAGCCGTTGGCTTTGTATTGCTGATTGCGTGCTCGAACGTGGCAAACCTTCTGCTCGCACGAGCCGCCACGCGACAGAAGGAGATCGCCGTCCGCCTTGCGCTCGGTGCTAATCGATTACGGCTTGTGCGCCAGTTGTTGACGGAAGGCTTTCTACTCGTCTTGATCGGCGGGCCGCTCGGAATGTTGCTGGCGGTGGCCGGCGTCAATGTTCTCGTTTCAATCAGTCCGCAGAGTATTCCGTTGTCTTCGCAACTCGGACTCGATGCACGAGTCGTCGCGTTCACACTGGTAGTTTCTTTTCTCACGGTGATTATTTTCGGACTAGTGCCCGCGCTGCAGTCGTCGAAGGTGGACCTCAGCAACGCGATGAAGGAAGGCGGCTCGCGCGGGACCACGAGCAGCGGTCTGCGTGTGCGTAATATCCTCGTCGTCTCTGAACTTGTATTGGCAGCCGTGTTGCTGGTGGGAGCAGGGTTGATGGTGAAGAGTTTCATGCGGCTCCAGAATGTCGATCCCGGCTTTGACCCGAATAACGTACTGACTTTTCAGTACACCTTACCGGCCGCAAAATACCCGGATGATCCTCAGATCATTGCCTTCAATGGCCAGCTTATCGAACGTCTCAAAGCGTTGCCGGGTGTCGACTCAGTAAGCGGTGCTTCGGCGCTGCCGCTCGGTAAACAGAGCAACTACACTTCCTTCACCATTGACGGGCAGCCGCCCCTGCCACCGGGAGAATTCCTGCTGTCCGAACACATCGGAGTCTTTCCTGACTACTTCAAAACGATGCACGTACAACTGCGAAAGGGGCGTGACTTCACCGCGCATGACACGCAGCAGAGTGCTCCCGTCGTGATCATCAATGAAGCCATGGCTAACCAGTTCTGGCCCAACGATAATCCCATCGGAAAGTCGATCAAGATTGACTACGATCAGGGTGTCTCGCGTGAAATCATCGGCATCGTCAACAACATCAAGAACTTCAGTCTGGACACGCCGGCGAAGGCCGAGATGTATGTACCTCAATTCCAATTTCCTTTTTACTCGACGTTCCTGGTCGTGCATGGCAAGGGCGACCCGAAGGACATGGTGATGCCGGTCACCAGGACCGTCGCGGGATTGGACAAGGACCAACCGATCTACAACATCAAGCCGATGACGGAAGTGCTGAATGCATCTGTGGCCCGGCAGCGTTTCACTATGTTGTTGATGAGTTGCTTTGCAGCGCTCGCGGCGATACTCGCGGCGATCGGGTTGTATGGTGTGATGTCATATTCGGTGAGCCTGCGCTCGCAGGAAATGGGTATTCGCATGGCGCTCGGTTCGCAACGTAAGGACATCCTCAAACTGATTATCGGCCACGGGTTGAAGTTGGCTATCATTGGCGTTGTCATTGGTCTAATCATCGCTTTGGGTCTGACGCGTCTCCTCCAAAGTCTTTTATTCGGAATCAGCGCAAACGATCCGGTCACCTTTATCGCCATCGCCTTACTGTTGGCCGTCGTGGCGGTGTTGGCAAGCATAATTCCCGCCCGCCGGGCCATGAGAGTCGATCCGATGGTGGCTCTCAGATACGAATAGTTAGTGACCTGATTTGAACTGCTTCGCTGTGCAACCTCTGTGTTCTCTGTGTCTCTGTGGTGGTTTTTTTGAACGATTCTTAACCACAGAGGCACAGAGAACACAGAGGTTGCACAGAGAAATCTCTCTCAAACCATGGCACCACCCCTAGTCCCCAGCTTTTAAATCGTAGTTCCCGGGCCTTCCCGTGAGCAGAGGATCGCCTCTGCTTGAAGTGATACCCATGTACAATCAGGCTTTCTTCAGAGCGAGTTGGGCCAACGCTGATAACGCCCCTGGCCACACCGCCACAATTTCCGGTTCAGCAGTTTCTAAACAAGAGCGCGCAGCGCTGCCGTCGCACCTGGTACGTCTGGATGCGGACTGGGCCGTGTGGAGATGTGTGGGATTGCGCGGCGCCGGTTTTCCGGCGAACTCAGTGTTGTCGCTGACTGCACCGGAATGTGCGTTAGCGGCTGACAACCTGCTGGCGGGCGAAAAAGATGTGCAGCTCGAGCGCGAAGCCGCCCTCGAAGTATTTCGTGAATCGCTGGACGACCTCCGCAACGAGGGTCGTTGGGATGACAAGAAGCGCCGCAACAGCTTGCTCGATGACGTGCGGCTCCTCAAGTCGGACAAGTTGCCGAAGGCGAAAGAGTCGACGCCGCGGCAACAAGCTGTGATTGAGAGGTTGCGTGCCGCGCTGGCAAGAGTGGAAGAACTCAAGACTGAATTTCATGACGCCTTCAAAACAGCTGCAGCCCAAAGCTCCGAAACGTTGCGTGAAGTGGCGAATGAAAAGCTCTTCCGCGAAGCCATCACATGGCAGAACCGAGCGGCGTTGCACGGAGGTGTAGAAAGGTTAGACGCGTCACCGAGTACTGCAGGTGAAGGCAAGCGCCGCAAGCATGAATCCATCGTTGCCAGCTACCTGCAACGATACTGCGTCAAGAACGATACGATTGGTTTCTTCGGCCCGGTTGGTTGGGCCAGATTCAATGAAGACAATCCGGGTATACACGTAACCACATCATCGCACATGGTAGCCGCCCGTCATGTTTATTTTGAAGGGTGGGCCATGGATGCTCTGACCAATACGCTCAATAAGAATGCGTCGCTGCGCCGGTGGTGTGCGCCACGTCGTTTGCCGTTCATTTTTCTTGACGGCGATACCCTACACGTACCGATGCGCCGGCCATTGCGTTTAGCTGCGAAGCATGCGGCGGTGCTGCGACAGTGCAATGGAGATCTCACTGCGCACCAGATCGCGCAATCGTTGTTGTCTGGACGTGTCGAAGGCCTGAGCAACGAGCGAGAGGTCTACGCGATCCTGGACGGACTCTTAACGCAGAGACTGATCGTTTGGCAGTGGGAGTTGCCCCTGGAGGCTTTTTCTGAACGGCGCTTGCGGCAGTTGCTCGAGCGAATCGAAGACAAACCTTTGCGCGAAACCACGCTGTCGTCGCTGAAACAATTAGAACACGCTCGAGACGACGTGGCCGCGGCCGCCGGAGATCCCGCGAAACTCGATGCTGCCTTGAATGTGCTGGAAGAAACGTTCACGACTCTGACTGGCGCCGCCCCGACACAGGCTGCCGGGCGAACTTACGGAGCGAGAACGATTGTTTACGAAGATTGCCGCCGCAGTACGCAGGTTGAGGTGGGCAGCGAAATCATTAACGAATTGCGCCAGCCATTGAGCCTGCTGTTGCAGAGTGCGCGCTGGTTCACGTTTGAAGCGGCAAAGGTCATGCGTGACGAGTTGCGCGGAATCTACCGTGAGCTGGTGAAGAAAAACGGCGGTAGTCGCGGCGTCGATGGTCTGTCTTTTTGGTTACAGGCGCAGGTGCAGATGTTTGGTCATAGCGTAAACGGGCAGAATAATTTTGAGGCGCCTATCCTGAACGAACTGCAAGGCATCTTTCAGCAACGTTGGCAAGATGTGCTCGGAATGTACGAGGGTCAGCAGCAGGTGAAGTGGCGCAGTAGTGAGCTACGTGAACGAGCGGAGAAGGCATTCGCAGCGCCGCACGCCGGCTGGAGCTTGGGCAGGTATCACAGTCCGGACATTATGATTGCCACCAGGGACGCTGAGAGTCTCAAACGCGGTGATTACGAGTTTGTAATGGGCGAGCTTCACCTCGCAAACAATACACTCGGAGCCTCACTCTTCGTCGAGCAGCATGAATCCCCGCAAGAGCTCATCGGCTTCTTCGAAAGTGATATGCCGGGCGTACGAGCTGTACCGATGACGCCGAAAGAGTGGCTGACGGCGCGCATCAATTATCGATTCATCTCGTCGCGGGATTATCGCATCGAGCTTACCGTCAACTCGTTTCATGGCCAGCGAGAACGCGCTCTTCCGATTGCCGCACTCGTCGTCGAAGAGAGCGAGGATGGTCTCGTGGCGCGCACCCGCGATGGCAGTTTGTGTTTCGACATGATCGAGCTCTTCGGCGGGATGTTCTCAGGATTTGTTGTTAACCAGTTTAAGCTGGTGCGAGACTTACCACACACACCGCGTATCACCATCGATCGTCTTATCGTCTCGCGAGAAACCTGGCGTTTTCCGCCCGCTGACATAACCTTTGCCACGATCAAAGACGATGCAGATCGATACGTCGCGGCACGTCGCTGGGTCCAGCAAAACTCGCTGCCCCGTTTCGTCTTCGTCAAAGCGCCGGTTGAGCCCAAACCGGTCTACGTGGACTTTGACAGTCCCATCTTCGTCCACCTGCTGGCGAAGATAGTCCGGCGCCAGGCTCAGGAAGGGAAAGAAGCAGCGACGATTGCATTCTCGGAGATGATGCCGACATTCGAACAACTTTGGTTGCCGGATGCTGAAGACAACCGTTACACGAGCGAATTCAGGATAGTTGCTCTGGATCTCGCGGAGACCACAGAGGCGGGCAAATAGATAAGCCGTTCGTCCAGAGCGTAGTAAGGAGGGAGAGTTGCAATGATCGACGCGACGTTTGCCGAAACTGTTTTGAAGAAACCGGGCGCCATCAAGCGAAAGGCGGTAGGTCTCTCGCCCACGAGCCTCGTCAAAACAAGCCGGCTACCTGGAAACAACTTGCTGCCGCTGGTCGTCGAGCCGGCTTTCAGAGACGTCAACCTCGTCGAGTGGGCGACCAACAATCGCGAGTTCGTAAAAAAGAATATTCACGAATCTGGTGGGATACTCTTCCGCAATTTCAACGTCTCGAATGCAGATGATTTTGAAGATTTCGCCAAAGCTGCGTCGGGCAGCGAACTCCTCGAGTACCGCGAACGTTCTTCGCCACGCAGTCAGATCAGCGGCAACGTTTATACGTCAACAGACTATCCCGCGGACCACAACATCTTTCTGCATAACGAAAACTCGTACCAGCACACCTGGCCTCTCAGAATCTTTTTCTACTGCGCGCAGGCAGCCCTAACCGGAGGTGAGACCCCGATCGCCGACACACGCCGGATTAGAGTTCGCATCCCACAAGAAATCCAACAGCGCTTCATAGAGAAAAAATGGATGTACGTGCGCAACTTCAGCGAAAGGTTCGGACTTCCGTGGCAGACGGTCTTTCAAACGACGGACAAGAGCGTGGTGGAGGAATACTGTCGCCGGAACGGCATCATGGTCGAGTGGCGCGAAGATGATCGTCTGACGACTCGCGCGATCCGTCCGGTCATTACGAGGCATCCGGAAACGGGTGAAGATGTTTGGTTCAATCACGCGACGTTTTTTCATGTCACTACGCTCGAACCCACTGTTCGCGACGTATTTCTAACCGCCTTCAAGGAAGAAGATCTGCCAACGAATACGTATTACGGAGACGGGACGCCAATCGAATCAGCGGTGCTTGATGAGCTACGGGATATTTATCGTGCGGAGACGGTCAGCTTCCCATGGCAAGAGGGAGACGTCCTGATGTTGGACAACATGCTGGCCGCTCACGGCCGCTCGTCATACTCAGGTCCACGCAAGATATTCGTCGCCATGACTGACCCAATCAGCCGCGACGACGCATAGACCACACTCTGATCCCTCGCGCCGCAGCTTTGACTCAAAAAGTTCTTACACAATGGATTTCTCTGTGCAACCTCTGTGTTCTCTGTGTCTTTGTGGTGGATCAATTCCGAGCAAAACACACACCACAGAGACACAGAGAACACAGAGGTTGCACAGAGAAGAGGGCGTTCGTGACTTTTTGTGCAAAGCCTCGCGCAGCCAGATAACTAATTAGACCAACTGAACGCGGCAATACCATGAGTGATTTTGAAATTGCTGATCATCCTGAAGCGATCGCCATCATCGGCATGGCTGGTCGGTTCCCGCAGGCGAAAAACGTCTCCCAGTTCTGGAAGAAGCTGTGCGATGGAGTCGAGCTCGTTACTTTCTTCACAGACGAAGAACTGCGCGCGGGCGGCGCAACTGAGGAGATGTTGAAAGATCCGGCGTTCGTCAAAGCAGGCGCAGTGATGCAGGACGTTGATCTATTTGACGCTGCCTTCTTCGGTTACAGCCCGCGCGAAGCGGAGATTCTCGATCCGCAGCATCGCAATTTTCTGGAATGCGCCTGGGAGGCGCTCGAGAATGCCGGCTACGATCCGGACAGATCCACGGCCTTAACCGGCGTCTTCGCCGGCAGCAGTTTCAACGGCTATCTGTTGCGCAACATATGTTCCAACCCCGCCATCGTCGATGCGATGGGAACATTCCTGATCGGCATCAACAGCGATAAGGATTTTCTGGCGACGCGTGTCTCTTACGAGTTGAACCTCACTGGGCCAAGCATGACGATACAAACTGCGTGCTCGACCTCTCTCGTGACGGTCCATGTTGCCTGCCAGAGTTTGCTCAACGGCGAGTGTGACATGGCGCTGGCGGGCGGCGTTTCGATCAGCCTTCAGGACAAGATGGGTTACTACTATCGTCCGGGTGGCATATCGTCACCCGACGGTCATTGCCGTGCTTTCGATGCGAAAGGGCAAGGCATAGTCGGTGGCAATGGGTTGGGAGTAGTGGTCTTGAAGCGCTTGAGCGATGCCGTCGAGGCTGGCGATAACATTATCGCTGTCATCAAAGGCTCGACTGTAAACAACGATGGCTCGAGCAAAATCGGATTCACGGCCCCGAGTATCGATGGTCAGTCGAAAGCGATCGCCGAGGCGTTGGCGGTGGCCGGGGTGGATGCTGAATCGATCACTTACATCGAAGCGCACGGAACAGCAACAGCGCTCGGCGATCCGGTTGAAGTTGCAGCTCTGACACAAACCTTTCGGGCGACGACACAGAAGAAAGGGTTCTGTGCTATTGGTTCGGTGAAGACTAATTTGGGTCATCTGGATGCCGCGGCCGGCGTCACCGGCGTCATCAAGACAGCGCTTTCACTGCAAAACAAAGTAATCCCGCCGAGCCTGCACTTTGAAGAGCCCAATCCACGTATCGACTTCGCCAGCAGTCCTTTCTATGTCAACGCCACGCTCAAGGCTTGGGAGGGTGGCCCAACTCCGCGTCGAGCAGGAGTGAGTTCGTTCGGCATCGGTGGCACAAACGTCCACGCCATCCTCGAGGAAGCTCCCGACATCGGGTTGTCCGGTGAAAGCCGATCGTCGCAACTGCTGTTGCTTTCGGCAAAGACACCCACTGCGCTCGAAGCGATGACGGCGAACCTGGTCCAACATTTCAAACAAAGCCCAGATATCAATCTGGCCGATGCCGCTTTCACGCTGCAGGTCGGGCGGAAGGTCTTTGGCCATCGCCGGGCAGTGGTTTGCCGTGACGTAGAGGATGCGATCAAGACGCTCGAAGTCGTGGATCCGCGCAGGGTTTTGACCAGTTTTCAAGAAGAGGGAAGTCGCTCGATAGGTTTCATGTTTTCCGGGCAAGGTACGCAGTACCCGAACATGAGTCTGGGCCTGTATGAGCGCGAACCGGCATTTCGCAACTGGATAGACACTTGCTCAGAAATGCTGCGGCCACATCTCGGAATCGACTTGCGCACTGTGTTGTATTCGGACCAGGAAGAGGTCGCCGCGGCTGAAGCACTCAAGCAGACATCGCTGGCGCAACCTGCGTTGTTCGTCGTCGAGTATGCACTGGCGCGGTTGTTGATGGATTGGGGGGTACAGCCTCAGGCGCTGATCGGCCATAGCATTGGTGAATACGTGGCTGCATGCCTCTCCAGAGTGTTTTCGCTCGCCGATGCTCTCACGCTGGTGGCGGAAAGAGGACGGTTGATGCAACAGATGCCCGCGGGCGCGATGCTCAGCATTCGGCTCGCCGAAGAGGATGTTGTTCCGTTCCTCAGTGCGGAGTTGAATCTCGCCGTTGTTAATGCTCCGGAGCAATGTGTCGTCGCCGGTCCCACCAGCGCGATTGATGCTTTACAGAACCGGTTGGCGGAACGGAAAGTTGATTGCAGCCGCCTTCATACTTCGCATGCGTTTCATTCGGAGATGATGAAACCGGCGCTGGCGCCATTCATCGAAATGGTAAAGAAAGTGAAACGCAATCCACCTCAAATCCCGTTCGTGTCAAACGTGAGCGGAACGTGGATTACCGAAGCTGAAGCGATTGATCCCGAATATTGGGCCAGGCACTTGCGACAAACGGTGCGCTTTGCGCAAGGCGCACGTGAGTTGTTGCAGGACCCAAAGCGGATCTTAGTGGAAATCGGACCGGGCCAAACGCTGACGACATTGACTAAACAACAATTGAAAGGCCGGACCGATCAGCAGCTGGTAGTACCGACCTTACCGCCGCCAAATAACAACAAATCAGACGAAGAGGCCTTGTTGACCACTGTCGGTCGTCTTTGGTTGGGTGGTGTGCAGTTGGATTGGTCTGCGTTCTATGCAAACGAGCGTCGCCATCGCATACCGCTTCCTTCGTATCCCTTCGAACGGCAGCGGTATTGGATCGAGCCAGGAAAAATCAGTTCAAACGGTGGGCGCCGCGTTGCGTCCGGCAAGTTATCGGATATTACACAGTGGTTCTATTCGCGCTTGTGGAAACAAACGAACTTGCTCGAGTCTTCTGCGCCGGCTACGGCCGAAGAGCGGAACGATTGGCGGCTCGTGTTTGCCGCTGACAACGATTTCAGTCGCGCGCTGGTCCAGCGATTAAAGCAGGAGTGGCGCAACCTGGTTTGTGTGATGCCGGGGGACAACTTTGAGCGACTCGACGATCATACGTACAGAATCGATCCGCAAAAACGTGCACACTACGAGGCGTTACTCAAAGCTTTGAAGGAGCAGAACAGCACTCCCACACAGATTATTCACCTTTGGAACGCGGCCTCGCCGGGTGTAACAGCAGAGTTGCTGCGGGATAATTTCGAGTCGACGCAGATACCCGGTCTCTACAGCCTCTTGTTTCTGGTCCAATCGCTTTCCAGGCTGAATCTCAACGATGCTCTGCGGCTCACCGTAATTTCAAGCGGGGTGGAAGAAATCACCGGAACGGAGTCTTTCTCTCCTGAAAAGACAACCATCAAAGCCGCCTGCAAAGTGATTCCGCAGGAGTATCCGCATATCACCTGCCGTAGCATCGATATCGATCTGCCTTCGCGCGACAGTATCGAGGGCAGGGAGCTACTGGACCAAGTGGTCGCGGAATGCATTGGGAAGTCACGTGATTTGGTAGTGGGTTATCGCGGCCGAAGACGTTGGGTCGAGACATTCGAGCCTTTGCAATTACATCAGGGCGCCGGTCGTTCGAGACTGCGCGAAGGCGGCGTCTATCTCATCACCGGAGGCTTCGGAGAACGAGGCTTAGTCGTCGCGACGCACCTCGCGAAGATTGCCCACGTGAAACTGATTTTGACGGGTCGTTCACCTCTTCCGGAAAGAGCGGAATGGGACCAATGGCTTGCGTCGCACGATGCGCACGATGAAGTCAGTCGCAAGCTGCGACGGCTGCGGGAAATGGAAGAACTCGGAGCAGAGATTCTCGTCGTTAGTGCGGATGTGGCCGATCGAGAACAGATGGAGCCGGTCATCCACCAAATCTATGAGCGTTTTGGACAGCTCAACGGAGTGATCCACGCAGCCGAGCAAAGGGATGGATTCATGCAGGCGATCCAGGAAACAGGGCTGGCACACTGTCGCAATCAGTTCCGCCCAAAGGTCCAGGGGCTGCTCGTTCTGGAAGAATTACTACGCGACAAGGAAATCGATTTTTGTCTTGTCATGTCGTCGCTGTCTACGGTGCTCGGCGGGCTGGGTTTCTTTGCTGCCGCGGCAGCGAGCACTTTTATGGACGCGTTCGCCAGCAAGGAAAATCGAAACGGATCGACACCCTGGTTCAGTATTGACTGGGACGGTTGGTCGCTACGCGATGAGCTTGCAGGTGTCGAGTCGAATCCCGACGATACCGGCATCACCGCGGCTGAAGTCGTCGAGGTTCTGGACCGCGTGCTGTCGCACCGTTTGCCCACACCCGTCGTGATCTCGAGCAGTGATTTGCAAGCCCGGATTTCGCAGTGGGTGAAACTGGAGTTAATCCGCGACCAGGGACAGTCGGAAAAAGAGAACAAGTCCACTGGTTATCCGCGACCGAACTTGTCGAATGCCTACGTGGCTCCAACCAACGACATCGAGACGTCCATCGCTGAAATCTGGCAGGAACTGTTGGGAATCGAACAAGTGGGCATCCATGACAACTTATTCGATCTCGGCGGAGACTCGCTGCTGGTCATACAAATCGTTTCGCGCATACGCGAGGTCTTACACATTGAAGTTCCGCTCCGCGCAATCTTTGAAACACCAACGATCGCCGAGTTGGCTGACAAGGTGGGCCAAACTGCGCTGGCGCTGCATGGTGACACTGAGGAGCTCGCCAACACGTTGGACCTCGTCGAACAGTTGTCGGATGAAGAGTTGATGGCCCTGCTTGCCGAACAAGAAGCATGAGATAAGTTCAACCGCATTACCCGAAACCTAAACTTCGCGCAACCTGCACGAACGCCTCTTCTCTGTGCAACCTCTGTGTTCTCTGTGTCTTTGTGGTGGATCAATTCCGAGCAAAACACACCACAGAAACACAGAGAACACAGAGGTTGCACAGAGAAATCCATTGTGTAGGAACTCTTGTGCAAAGTTGCTCGGCAGGGGTCTTATTCCCGTATTCATTGGAAAGAGATTTCATGAGCACCAATCACAATGTCGAATCGCTGAGTAGACGAATCGAAGAACTTTCACCGGTAAGACGTGCGCTGCTCGACAAACTGCTGAAGGCTAAGGGTGTAGGAACCACACCCGAGTCAACCAGGATTCAGCGGCGCGTGAAAGCAGACTTCACTCCTCTCTCTTTCGCGCAACAGCGAATGTGGGTCTTGTACCAACTCGACCCGACAAATCCTTCGTACGTCATGCCTGATGCAGTTCGGCTGCAGGGACCGCTCGATATCTCTGCCTTACAGCAGGGTTTTGAAGAGATCGTGCGTCGTCATGACATCTTGCGTACTACTTACCACATTACAGAACGCGGCCCTTCGCAAGTGATAGCACCCGAGCAGGCAGTCTCGGAGTTCCTTGACTTCGCCTTCGTTGATTACAGCGAGATGCCCGCGGACGAAGCTGAAGACGCAGCACGTCGATTAACCTTAAAAGAAGCCGTAACCGTATTTGATTTAGCGCAAGGAAAGCAGTTGCGCATCAGAGTGATCCGGCTCAACGAAGAAGAGCACATCATTCTGTTTGCGCTGCACCACATCGCTTCTGATGTTTGGTCTCTCAACATCTTCGCACGCGAAATTGCCACACTGTATGACGCTTTCTCGCAGGGTAAGCCGTCGCCTTTACCCGATCTCGAGATTCAATACGCAGACTTTGCCGTTTGGCAGCGTGAGTTCCTGCAGGGCGAGACTTATGAAAAGCAGTTGTCTTACTGGAAGGAGCATTTGAAAGATGCTCCGCCGCTGTTGGAATTGCCCACCGATCGGCCTCGTCCCGCAATTCAGAGTTTTAACGGATCATCTCGATCGTTCGGGCTGAACAAAGCCCTTTCGCAGCAGTTGCTGACGTTGACGCGCCAGGAAGATGCGACGTTGTTCATGGTGTTGTTGACCGCCTTCTATATCTTGCTGCATCGCTATACGGGTGAGAAAGACATCGTCGTCGGCACTCCGATGGCCGGTCGAAATCAGTCTGAAACTGAAGCACTGATTGGGTTCTTTATCAACACGCTGGGCTTGCGCACTAAGTTGTCGGGCGAGCTTAGTTTTCGGGAACTTCTGAAGAGTGTGCGCGAAGTTGTGTTGGGAGCGTCCGAGCATCAGGACTTCCCGTTCGAGCAGTTGGTCGAGGAACTGCAACCGGAACGAAGTCTCAGCTATTCACCGATCTTTCAGGCGATGTTTGCGTTGCAGAATGTGCGTGGAGCGGGACTCGAACTGCCGGGCCTGAAATTGGTTCCCGTGCTCAGGGATGCGCTTGTCGCGAAGTTCGATTTGACTCTGTTCATGGCAGAGAGTGGCGGCGATATCGACGGCACTTTCGAATACAACACAGACCTCTTTGATCGCTCCACCATCGAAAGGATGACTGGACACCTCGAGCGCTTGTTGGAAGGGATTGTTGCCGACCCGGACCAGCGCATTTCGGAATTACCATTTCTCTCGCCCGCGGAAGAGGAGCAACAGATATCCGCGTGGAATCAAACTGCGCGTGAGTTCCCAGCAAACGCATGTGTGCATCACCTGTTTGAAGAACAAGTGAAGCGAACTCCGCAAGCTATCGCTCTTCGCTGTGGTTCAGTCGAGCTTTCCTACACCGAGTTGGACCAAAGGGCGAATGAGCTCGCTCGATATTTAATGTCACACGGCGTTTCAGGAGAAGCACTCGTTGCAGTCTGCTTGCCGCGTTCGGCCGAAATGGTCATCAGCTTGCTGGCAGTCTTGAAAGCGGGTGGCGCTTATTTGCCGCTCGACCTGTCGTCTCCGCCGCGGCGTTTGAACGCGATCCTCACGGAAGCGCAGCCGCGCGTGTTGCTCACCGTTTCCGAATGGCGAGAGCGGTTGCCCGTCGGAACAGAAACGATCGTTTTAGAGCTTGATGGTGCATGGGAAGACCACGAGTGGTCCATGTCGGGCGCGACAGTTCACGATACGCCGGCGATCGATCCGGACAATCTGGCATACGTCATCTACACGTCGGGTTCTACGGGACAACCGAAGGGCGCAATGATCACGCACAGGGGCGTCGTCAACTATCTGACTTTCTGTCAGAACGCCTATCCGTTAACTGAAGGCAGCGGCGCGGTCGTGCATTCACCGATTGGTTTTGACCTGACGGTGACGAGCTTGTACGGGCCGTTGGTCAGCGGCGGCTGTGTGTATCTGCTTGAAGAAAACGAAGGGGTAGAAGGTTTGGCGAAAGCGTTGCAGCAGCCGGGCCGGCCTTACAGTCTGATTAAGTTGACGCCCGCACACCTCGAGATGCTGAGCCGGTTGATCAGCCCGGACAGCCCGGTGCAGACCCGCTCGTTCGTGATTGGTGGTGAGGCGTTGTACGGCAATGATGTGAAGACCTGGCAAGAGCGAGCGCCTGAGGTGCGCTTGATCAACGAGTACGGGCCGACCGAGACGGTGGTCGGATGTTGCGTGTTTGAAGTGGAAGCGCAAAGCGATGTGACGCCGTTGGTGCCCATCGGACGCCCGATAGCTAACACGAGGTTGTACATACTGAATGACGACATGACGGTGTTGCCGGCGGGAGGCAAGGGCGAGTTGTACATCGGCGGCGAAGGCGTGGGCCGCGGTTATCTGCGTAACCCGGTGGTAACTGCGGAGCGGTTTGTGCCGGATCCTTTTAGCGAAGACGGTGGCGGGCGCCTCTATCGAACCGGCGACCTCGCTCGTTATCGCAAGGATGGGTCGATCGAGTATCTCGGACGCAAAGACAGTCAGGTAAAGGTGAGAGGCTACCGGATCGAGCTAGGTGAGATTGAAGCCGTGCTCAAAACATTCGAACTGGTCCAGGATGCCATCGTCCTGCAAAAAGGCGAATCGAGGGAAGAGCAGCGGCTGGTGGCCTATGTTGTGCCGAAGGCAAATACCGATCTGACGATCGCCGCTGTTCGTGATTACCTCAAATCCGAGTTACCGCCTTACATGATCCCTGCCGCGATCATGATCATCGATGCCTTGCCGTTGACGCTGAATGGAAAGATCGACTACCGCGAGCTGCCGGCCTGGGACGCTGAGCAAGCGCCGGTGCGCACGTCATATGTGGCGCCGCGCAATCTTATCGAACTCCACGTCGCGGAGATTTGGCAAGAGGTGTTGAATGTGCCGCGCGTCGGAGCTACCGATAACTTTTTTGAGCTGGGTGGCCATTCGATGTTGGGCATGCGCGTCTCCGCCCGAGTGTTTGAAAAATTTGGATACGAGTTGCCGCTTTCCGTGTTTTTCGAGGGCGGCACGGTCGAACACGTCGCCTCACTGATTCGGAACCAGACAAACATGTCGTCGTCGCATCTGGTCATGCTGCAAAGCGGCACTTCAGGACCACCGATTTTCCTGGTCCACCCGATCGGCGGCGGCATCGTTTGTTACGTATACCTGGCACGACATCTTGGTGCGGACCAACGTGTTTACGCGTTCCAGGCGCTCGAGAAAGACGATCCGCACACGCAGGTTGAAGAGATGGCTGCCAGTTACATCGAGGCCATGCGCGAGGCTGAACCGAACGGGCCTTATCTTCTTGGCGGTTATTCTTTCGGATCGTACGTAGCGTTTGAGATGGCATGTCAGTTAAAGCGAGCGGGACAGAACGTCGAGCTGCTTGCGATCTTCGACAACGGAAAACCGGGCTTGATCGATCAGGCGCCCGAAGATGATCCGGCCACCGGAGAGGATCCGGTTGCGCTGGCTCGAATTCTCGAAAACTTCGCGAACCTGAAAGAGCCTCTGCCGATCGATGAAGATTACCTGCGGCAACTCGGACCGGATGAACAACTGCTGTACATCATGGAGCAGGCGAAGAAGGCTCGGATCATGCCGCAGGAACTCACGCTGCATCAGGTGAAGCGTTCGCTACACAATTTCAAGAGCAGAGTAGAGGCAGCGCGCACTTATGTGCCGCCGCTGTATCCGGGCAAGGTCACCCTCTTCAAGGGTGTCGAAATACAACCCTGGGACCAGGATTACTTAGCGGCCGATCCCACCTGGGGTTGGGGCGGAATTTCTACGGAGCCTGTCGAATTGCACAGTGTCGCAGGCTCTCACGAGACTGTGATCGCGGAGCCGGCTGTTATTGATCTAGCGGCAAAGCTCAAACAATGTATCGCTCGAATCGAGAGGAAGTAAGTTATGAAGATCATCTATTTCATGATGCGGTATTCGCGGCGGCTGCTGCTGCTGGCCGTAATCGCAGGCATCGTTAGTGGCGCCGCAAACACGGCATTGCTGGCCGTCATCAACAACGCCTTAAACAAAACACCAACGCGCGAAATGACTTTGGCTATGGTGTTCGTCGGGCTTTGCATCGTGGTGCCAGTGACTCGAATAGTAGCGGAATTGTTGCTGGCCCACCTGGGCCAGGGTGCGCTCTACCAGTTGCGCATGGATCTGAGCCGCCAGATTCTCGGTGTACCGTTGCGGCATCTCGAAGAGGTCGGGGTGCATCGGCTCATGGCAGCGCTGACGGACGATGTGCCTACCATCACGAACATCGTCACTGTAATTCCGATTCTGTGTATCAACATTGCGGTGGCATTGAGTTGCCTGATCTACATGGCCTGGCTCTCATGGCCGTTGTTTTTCGCAGTCATCGCGATCATCGTCCTCGGAATTATCAGCTACCAATTGCCGGTGGTGAAGTCCTTCCATTACATGACGCTCGCGCGGCGGGAAGGCGACAATCTTTTCAGTCACTTCAGAGCTCTCACTGAAGGAATCAAGGAGCTCAAGATTCATGCTGCCCGGCGCAAGGCTTTCCTCTCGGATACGTTGGAGACCACGGCATCGACCTTCCGCCGTCATAACATCGTCGCGCTGACGATCTACTCCATCGCTTCGAGTTGGGGGCAGATGCTGGTTTTCGTTGTGATTGGTTTGCTGCTCTTTGTGCTGTCCGGCTGGTTCGGCATCAACGCGCTGGTCATGACAGGCTTCACGCTGACAATCCTCTACCTGATGACACCGTTGCAGGTGATCATGAATACGCTGCCAAACATGGGGCGGGCCAACGTCGCGTTGAATAACGTCGAACAGCTCGGCCTGTCGCTTGTCCCCAGCACGACTGAAGAGGAATCGCCGAAGCTGCTCGCGGAAGGAAGTTCATGGTCCAGCCTGGAACTATCCGGAGTGACTCACAACTACCAGCGAGAAGGCGAAGAAAGTCTTTTCGTGCTTGGACCTATCAACCTGCAGATGTCTCCCGGTGAGTTGATCTTCGTGACGGGCGGCAACGGCAGCGGCAAGACGACACTGGCAAAGCTAATCCTCGGACTTTACACACCTGAAAGCGGCGAAATCAGTCTTAACGGCCAAACCATTACCGCCGATCTGACGGATTACTATCGCCAACACTTTTCCGTAGTGTTCTCTGACTACTTTCTCTTCGATACGCTGCTTGGCCTGAACTCAGAAGAACTCGACGGGAAAGCGCGCCAGTATTTGGCCCAACTGCAACTTGCTCACAAGGTCAACGTTAAGGACGGCAACTTTTCGACGACAGACCTTTCACAGGGCCAACGCAAACGACTGGCGCTGCTGACCGCCTACCTTGAAGATCGGCCCATCTATCTGTTTGACGAGTGGGCCGCTGATCAGGATCCGCTTTTCAAGGAAATCTTCTATTACCAGATCCTGCCGGAGTTGAAAGCGAGAGGAAAGACCGTCATCGCCATCACGCACGATGACCGGTATTACCACGTCGGCGATCGCGTGATTAAGTTGGACAACGGCCAGATCGTTTACGACAAGCCCGCCTCGGAGCTGGCCGGCGTCTTCGACGAGCTAACAGCAATGGCAGTCTAACCCACTTTAATTTCCAGTTAACCAGACCTGTACAACGGGCCCCACGCCCGGCTGTCCAAGTCTTTCCACAAACAAGCGTTGCCTCAAAAGTCCAAAATGATTCTTGGATCGGGTCAGTACAGGGAGCGGTAGCGACCTGGTCAAACGATGGTAGTCAGAAATCGTTAGCAAATCTCGCATGCTAATCACGGACCAGGTCGCTACCGCTCCCTGTACTGACCCGATCCAAGTTGCCATTCCCACTTTGAGGCAAAGCTCCACAAACAACTACTTCAATCAATAAACAGAGGAGACTCAAATGAACAGAGACGAACAAGAAGACAACACCATTTACCAGGTGGTTGTTAACCATGAAGAACAATACTCAATCTGGCCTGCCGATCGGGAAAATGCGCTCGGTTGGAATAACGCCGGAAAGAGCGGCACGAAAGAGGAGTGTCTGGCCTTTATTAAAGAAGTGTGGACGGACATGAGACCTTTGAGCCTGAGGAAAAAGATGGACCAGGACGCAGCCGCGGCTTAAGCGGCTGCGTGCTGGTTCAATTCCAGCGCAGGTTGCACAGAAACATACGGAAGTGAGGTGTTACCCGTGAGATCGTTTTTAGGAAGAGCTTTTCGTGTGACCATTCTGTTACTCAGCATTGCCTGTGTAGCGGTTGTGCATTCGCACGAAAACGGCCCTCGCAGAAAAATTTTCCCGACGAAGACGAACGGCGTCTTCGCCAACCAAATGAAGGAGCAGACTAAAATGACCGAGACGATTAAGAAATCATTTCCGGTCAGTCCCGGCGGTTCGCTGACTGTGAAATCGACTATCGGAACGGTGAAGGTGCAAGCGGCCGATACTAACAACGTCGACATCGAACTTGTCCGTCAAATAAAAGCCGCCAACGAGCAGGAACGCGAGCAGGTCATCAAAGACTTGCAACTCGAATTTGTGCACAAAGGCAGCGACGTTGAAGTTCTTGTCAAGCAGCCTGAAGACTGGGACTGGAAAAGGATCAAGCGAGTTACGTTGGACATGAACATCACCGTGCCGCTCACATACAACGTTAAAGTGCGGACGATTGGCGTCATCGAGACGAACGACCTGCAAGGCAAGGTCGAACTCGCCAGCTCCGGGTTTCCTCTGACCACAGGGAACGTCCGTGGCAGCGTCAATCTTTCAAGCTCAGGCGGTCAAATCAATGCGGGTGACGTTCACGGACCGGCGACAGTGTCGAGTGATGGCGGCGCCATTCGCATCGGCGATATCGACGGAGATCTTAACGTCCAGAGCAGCGGCGGCTCGATCAACGCCGGGCGCGTCGACGGCTCGGTGACGGCCCATTCAGCCGGTGGGCCCATACGCATCAGGGAAGTAACGAATTCGATCAAGGCGATCACGCAGGGCGGCGGGTTCAGCACCTATATCTCACGTCAACCGCAGTCTGATTTGAGCTTTGTGACTGACGGCGGCAGTGTACAGCTGCGGCTGGCCGATAATGTCGGGCTGAATCTGTATGCTGACGTTGGTGCGGGTTCGGTGCTCAGCGATTACCCACTTCCAGAGCGCGAACCGTCCAGTTCAATTGTCGAAGGCGTTATCAACGGCGGCGGACCAAAGATGACTGTACGTACCGCCGCCGGCAGTCTGACGCTGCGCAAATGTGATCCTGCGAATCCCGAAACAGAGTCAGAAAAAAAACCATCCACTAGACATGCATGTGGTCACAGCCATTAGGCGAAAGTCGATCAGCTACGATAAGTAAAACCCTGGTTTGAGAGATTTCTCTGTGCGACCTCTGTGTTCTCTGTGTCTCTGTGGTTGTAGTGGCCGGAAAATCACCACCGAGACACAGAGAACACAGAGGTTGCACAGAGAAGCAGTTCAATCAGGTCACCATTTAAAACCCACATCTCTTCAATTGTGGAAGACACAATACCGGAACTGTCCTTCACCAATTAATCTTGTGAACAGGAGCACTGACGTTCTCTCAATCCATCACATCGTCAAGATGTGATGAGCGTCGCTCCCGTCATTTGTGTCATTCCCCTTTAGAGAAACAACAGCTCGGAGGGCGGAAACCAATGCTGGCAGAAGAAAGTATCTCGAGCCGTGCGCGTGACGGCGTTTTATCAGCTATCGGAAACACACCACTGGTCAGGTTGCAAAACGTTCTGGGCGACATAACGTTCAATTTGTATGGCAAGCTGGAGATGCTAAATCCCGGCGGTAGTATCAAAGACAGAACGGCGATCAGTATCCTGCAACATGGTCTTGACACCGGTGAAATCAACGTCGGGACCGTTATCGTTGAGTCCAGTTCAGGCAACATGGGGATCGGTCTCGCCCAGGCCTGCTTGCAACTCGGGTTGAGGTTCGTCTGTGTCGTGGATCCAAAGACCACGCAACAGAACATTCGCATACTCGAGGCCTACGGGGCAGAGTTAGATTACGTTAGTGAGCCTGATCCGGTGACGGGCGAATACCTTCAGGCTCGTCTCAACCGGGTGAAATACAAGTTGGGCACTATCAGCAACAGCTTTTGGCCCAATCAATACGCCAATCTTTACAACCCAAAAGCCCATAGCCATACGATGCATGAGATCGTGACGCAATTGGACGGAAAGCTTGACTATCTATTTTGCGCGACGAGCACGTGTGGAACGATGCGTGGGTGTGCTGAATACGTGCGCGAGCATCACTTGCCCACAAGGATCATGGCTGTTGACGCGGTCGGCAGTGTCATCTTTGGAGGCCCGCGCAAGAAACGCCTGATTCCCGGGCATGGCGCCGCCGTGACGCCGGCGTTATTCGCACCGAACCTGGCCCACCAGGCGATTCATGTTACCGATGTTGATTGCATAGTGGGCTGTCGCCGCCTGGCGCGAAAGGAAGCGATTCTGGCCGGTGGTTCATCGGGCGCCGTGATCATGGCGGTGGAGAAGATCCGGGATTCGATCGAGCCCGATGCCAACTGCGTCGTTATCTTTCCGGATCGAGGGGAACGGTATCTTGACACCATCTATTCCAACGATTGGGTCGAGACGCATTTTGGTTCCCTTGAGTACTTGTACGAGAGTTCTGATTACCCGGAACTGATGGAAGTTGCGGAAACTGCTTAACGAAACTCCGCGACGGCAGCATCTGAATCTCACCCCACGACCCACACTTACAGCGTCTTACGATCGAGCATCGGTTGTGATTTCAAGAAATATCCGTTGTGACTGAGCTTTGCCTCAGAAATCATTGTTGGATCGGGTCAGTACAGGGGAGCGGTAGCGACCTGGTCAGTGATCGGCATGCGATATTTCTAATGATAGCTTTGCCTCAAAAGTCAGAAAATCATTGTTGGATCGGGTCAGTACAGGGAGCGGTAGCGACCTGGTCAGTGATCAGCATGCGATATTTCTAATGGTTCTTGATTCCGATGGTTTCACCAGGTCGCTACCGCTCCCTG
>DATNDM010000211.1:0-4180 GCA_035553235.1 Pyrinomonadaceae bacterium
ATTTCTGCCCGGTGTGGGGCGCAAGTTTCAGGTCGAAACACTCGACGGTGAGCGGTTGGTGATCGTCATTCACGACGACGGCACCCGCGAGCTGTATCACTTCACTCGCAAGAATCTCGATCGACCAACCTCCGTTCTGCGGCTCACCGACGGTGAAGCGCGCCAGATTGCGGGCATTATCGGCGGTTTGACGTACGTACCGCGCAGTCTTCCGATGGCTGAAGTGATTCTCGGCGACCTCGTCCTCGAGTGGTTCAAGATCGAACCTCGCGCTGCGTGTATCGGCAAGACGATTCGCGATCTTCAGGTGCGTACCGCGACCGGCGCTTCCATCGTCTCGATTGTCGAACCCGATCAAACGAAGCGAACTAATCCTGAAGCCGACACCGTTTTGAACGAAGGCGCGACGCTGATCGTCGCGGGCGATCGCCGCACCATCAACTCTCTCAAACACCTCCTGGTCACTGGAAAAACGGAGTAGCTGATGAATCACGTCATCCTCGAAATCGGATTGGCGTTGGTGCTGATCGCGTTCGCCGTCTCGCTCGCGTCCAGGCTCAAGCTATCCAACGTTCCATTCCTGATCATCATCGGCATGGTCGTAGGCCCGCACGCGCCGCGGCTTGGGGTGTTTGATTTTCGTTTCATCGAAACGGGTACGCTGATCACGTTCATGGGCCAACTCGGTGTGCTCTTTCTCCTTTTCTATCTCGGCCTGGAAGCAAATGTAACGCGCCTGATTGAAGCGGGCCCGCGGATTCTGACGGGCGGTTCGATTTATATCGGGATCAATTTTGTCCTCGGACTGCTTTATGCATACCTCGCCGGCTTTCCTTTTCGCGAGACGCTGATATCGGCTGGTGTTGTGACCATCTCGTCGAGTGCGATCGTCGCGAAGATTCTGTTCGACTACCGGCGCACGGCGAATCCCGAGACCGAATTGATACTCGGCATCACGATGTTTGAAGACATCTTTCTGGCTGTGTACTTATCGCTGATCTCGAGCATTGTTTTGAGCGGCGCCACCTCGATAACCGGTGTGCTGTCGTCCGGTGGAATTGCGCTGGCTTTCATTGTCGGGCTGCTGGTGATCGGCCGCTTTGCCATTCCGGTGCTGAACCGGATCCTTCAGATCTCGTCAAACGAAGTTTTTATCCTCGTCGTCTTCGGATCGTTGTTTATGCTGGCTGGATTGGGCGAGACGATTCACGTTGCGGAATCCATCGGCGCGTTGCTGATGGGCTTAATCCTCGGCGAGACGAGACAGGTAGAGCGCATGGAACGGCTCGTCGTTCCGTTCCGCGATTTCTTTGGCGCGATCTTCTTTTTCAGCTTTGGCCTGTCGATCGATCCGTTTAGTTTGGGTGGCGCTGTGTGGCTCGCGGTTGGCGCGGCGTTGTTGTCGCTCGTTTCCGTGATTGTGGCGGGCATGATTGTGGGCCGGCGTGCAAAGCTTTCGGCGGTAGGATCGCTGAATCTGAGTTTCACATTGCTGGCGCGCGGTGAGTTTTCGATCATCATCGCCGCGCTCGCCCAGGCCGGCGGACTGCTCGGAATAATCCAGCCCTTTGCCGCGCTCTACGTCTTGATCCTCGCAACCGTTTCGCCCTTGTTAGCGAAGGAGTCCGAGCGAGTCTACGAATTCGTGATGAAGCTGGTGCGCTGGCGACCAAAGCGAAACCGTCGCGTCGAGGAGGTTGTTGAAGAGACCGCCAGTGAGCCCGACATTTAATGAATTACAAACCTCAAACGAGAATGCTTTGCTAGAATCTGGTTGGTGGGGCGGCAAGATTCTAAGCTGACACTAATAGTCTTTCGATTCAAGATGAAGAAAATCCACCTCATCTTCGGAGCATTCGTGGTGCTGGCTTTCCTGCTGACGGGCCAGTACATGGATAAGTTTTACAATCACCTGCACGGCATGGCTGATGGACCGCGACTGCTTTTCCGGACCAGGCACATCTTCATCCTGTTAGCCGGTTTGCTTAACCTCGGCATCGGCGCGTATTTCACTTATCGAATCGAAACGTGGCAGCGAGTAGCACAGCTGCTCGGATCGCTACTCATCTTCACAGCATCGTTACTGTTTCTGATTGCTTTCTTCTATGAACCGAATTTGGGTGGCCTGCACACGCCGCTGAGTCATTGGGGCACGTACACAATCTCCACCGGTGCGGTACTGCATGTCATCAGCGGCGCCAAGACGGTTTAGCCAAACCTTTGTGCTTTTGGTGCCTTTTCGTGGCTATTCGTAATTGCGCGTCGCGCCCGAGGTTTTCATCGCAAGGCGATTTTAGCCACAAAGAAGCACAAAGCTCAAAAAATGTATTAAGAGTTTTTCTTTGACTTCGTCGGGCGCTTGGTCGGTTTGTGATCGCCGTCCGTCGCGGTGCGGTTGCGACGCATCGGTTCCTGGTACCAGCGTCTGCCGGTTCGGTATTCCTGTTCCGTGCGACTCAACATCGCGAGCGCTCGCTTAGGTCGCAGGTGCGCGCACGCCACGATGATCGTATTCAGCAACGCCATCGGCGCGACGTACGAACCAGTGAATGAAGGACTGCTGGTTGGCGCGAGCAGATAGTGGTCGCAGTGCAGCGCGATCGGAGTAGTATCGCTGTCAGTGATGCCGAAGGTGGGAATGCCGCGGCCATGCGCGCGGTCAACTGCTTCGACAGTCTCGCGAAGACACTTACCAAAGCTGATCGCGACCAGCAGATCCTTCGTCGTCAACAGATCGATCTTGTGTTGCAGGTTTCCGGTACTCCCAACCGGAGCTTCGGCCGCAAATCCCAAAGGCGTTAGACCATAGGCCAGGAACCACGCGAGCGACGCCGCCAGGTCCACGCCGACTACGAGGATATTGCGAGCGCTGTGAATTCGTTTCGCGAGATCAACCGCCCGTCCCGCCTCTAAACTCGATCTCAGCACACTCAAACTCTCAACATCGCGTTCCAGACAATGCTGAATCTGTTGCGTAACACTGCGCTTCTCCTGCGTCGCGGCTTTGAGGACCGTGTACGGCGTGATGTGATTGACGAAGTGCTGTCGCAGGTCGGCAGCGAAGTCGGCAAAACGTTCGTAACCCAGGGCCTGGATGGTCCGCACGATCGTCGCTGCATCGACGTTGTAGCGTTTCGCCAGCTCGCGTGAAGAGAGAAAGAACGTCTCTTCGTGCTTGTCGAGGATCTCTCGGATTAACCGGCGCCGGGAACCGCTCAGCGACGATTGGGCAAAGCGAACTTCAAGCGACGTGAGTGAAGATCGGTTGCCGTTGTCAGCGCGACTATTGAACTCCTTCGCCGTCGCCATACTCTTGCTCCTTGTGTGTTTGAGACTATTTTCGCGAGAGGTACACGCGAGTTTCGGTCTGGCGTTCGATAAACCCGAGCTCAACTTCAAAGCCTAAACCGATCCCCTCCGGCACGGCTACTGTACCATCAGAGGCGACAGTAACCTCGGGCGAAATAAGATCGTGTTCGAAGTAACGCGCACTGGCCGAGATGTCGCCGGGAAGAGTGAAGCCGCGGAGACTGGCGAGAGCGATGTTGTGCGCGCGTCCGATTCCTGACTCGAGCATGCCGCCGCACCACACCGGCACGCCGCGCGCGGCACACAGATCGTGAATTGCCAGAGCTTCTGAGTAGCCGCCCACGCGCCCGATCTTGATGTTTATGATTCGACAACTCTCGAGATCCAGAGCGGCCTGTGCCAGTCGTTGAGAAACAATACTCTCATCGAGACAGAGGTCCGTCTGCAACAGCCGTTGCAATTTGGCGTGATCGACGATGTCGTCGTTGTGTAGCGGCTGTTCGATCATCAGGAGCTCGAAATCGTCGAGTTTGCGAAGATGCTCCGCGTCGGCGAGTGTGTAAGCGGAATTGGCGTCGACGGAGAGCAGGATTTTTGGATAGGCACGTCGCACTTCGTCAACTATCTCGATGTCCCAGCCGGGTTTGATCTTCAGTTTGATGCGCTGATAACCGAGACTCAGGTAACGTTCGACACGCTTCAGCAACTGAGCGGGCGTGGGTTGAATTCCCAGACTGACGCCAACCGCGATCTGCTGCCGTTCTCCACCGATCAACGTTGAGAGTGACTGTTGCCGTGCCTGGGCCAGCAGGTCCATGTAGGCCAGCTCGAGGCCCGCCTTGGCCATGTTATGTCCGCGGAAGCGTGCGAA
>DATNDM010000212.1:0-6228 GCA_035553235.1 Pyrinomonadaceae bacterium
TCAACTCGGCATTGCGCGGATTCGTGTCGCCTTCTTTTTTACTGCGACCGATCATGTCGATATTGAGCTGCGCCACGATCTGATTGAGCGGCACGGTCGGATACTCCGTGAAATAACGCGAGCCCCACAATCCTTTCTCCTCGCCGCAGTGCCAGACGAACAACACTGAACGCTTCGGACGCGTCGGCGCCTTCGCGAGCGCTTCAGCCATGGCCAGCAGTGCCGTCGTGCCGGAGCCGTCATCGTCGGCGCCGTTGCAGATCGTGTCTGTGCCTTTTGGCGGACAGCCGCTGCCGACGTGATCGTAGTGCGCGCCGAGTGCAACGTACTCATTCTTCAACACCGGATCGCTGCCTTCCCAAACGGCAACCACGTTCTGCGTCGGTACGATTTCGGTGTTGCTCGCGACATTCATCGTAATAGTCTTCTGATCCGTTAGCGCGAATGGCGCAGGCGGTGCGGTTCCAGTCGAGCTGTAAGAGGTATTGAAGATCCCCGACGCCGATTGACGCTCACCAGCAAAAATTATGTTAGCCATTTCGGGTGAGACCACGATCGATGGCAACGCCGTGCTCGATTGCGTTTGCAACTTTGCAACAACAGTTAAGCCCCGTTCCGTGATGCGCTGTCGATTCCGTTGCCAGTTCGCGAGGTACTGAAAGTCAGGCACGTAGACCAAACCGACAACGCCTTTGCTGCGCGCGTAGTCGCTTGGATTCATCGAGTCTTCGCCCGCTTTGCCGAGTTCAGCACGCGTGATGCCGCGCGGAAAACCCTGTTGCGGATTTCCGAAGATCACCGCGATACGACCCTTCGGATCGATGCCTTTGTAAGCATCGATGTCTTTCGATTTCACAAACCAACCATTCCCCGCGAACACGAGTTGACCACTCACATTGCCCTCGCCCCCGACAGGAATGTAATCAGTTCCCGCCACCATGGTTCGTCCCGCGTACTCGACTTTCGTTTGCCCGCTGTCAGCGCGACTGCGTTGCAGATCGATGCGCTGCAGAAAACTGCCTTCGTCACCAGCAGGTTTGAAACCCCAACGCGAAAGATTCAAGGCGAGAAATTTTGCGGTCGTGTTGAGCCCGCGCGATGGCGTGTCGCGTCCTTCCATTTCGTCTGACGCGATGAACGTCAGATAGTCTCTCATCTGGTTCGCGGCGATCGTGTCGACGCCGCGTTGAGCAGTTACAGTTACCGCTGCTGCTTTTTTCGATTTATCAGAACTGCGCTGGGCGTGGGTTGCAGGAAGCGTGATGACGAGCGAACTCGCCAGCACGAGCGCCATTAAGAATCTTCGCATTTAGTCTCCAATTAATTAGTGCGTTTGTGGCTACGCGTGTTGGACCGCTTGCACAAGTCGCGTCAACGTGTCTTTCGCGTCACCATACAGCATGCCCGTTACAGGCTTGAAAAACAAAGGGTTCTCCAGTCCGGAGAAACCTTTGCCCTGGCCACGCTTTAAGACCACGACTGACCTCGACCGGTCGACTTCAAGAATCGGCATACCGGCGATGGGACTACCTGGATTGTCGCGTGCATCGGGGTTAACAACGTCATTTGCTCCGATGACGACAGCGACGTCCGTGGTTGGAAACTCTGGATTGATTTGCTCGAGCTCATACAGCGACGAGTACGGAACATTCGCTTCGGCGAGAAGCACGTTCATGTGTCCGGGCATGCGGCCCGCAACGGGATGAATTCCATATTTCACGGTGACGCCGCGCTTTTCGAGTACGTCCGCAAGCTCGCGCACGACGTGCTGTGCCTGCGCGGTCGCGAGTCCATAACCGGGCACGAACACGACTTTGTTTGCGTAAGCGAGTTGTGTGGCGATGTCTTCCAGACCGACTTCACGCATCGCTCCGTGTTGCTCGGCACCGGCGGTCACAGATGCTGCGCTTCCGAATGCACCAAAGAGAACGTTCGTCATCGAGCGGTTCATCGCGCGACACATCAGGATCGAGAGTATGAATCCCGAAAAACCATCGAGCGTGCCGGCGATGATCAGCACTTTGTTTGACAGCACGAAACCAGTTGCTGCGGATGCGAGTCCGGCGTACGAGTTCAGCAGCGACATCACGACCGGCATGTCAGCGGATCCGATCGGCATTACGAGAAGCAGTCCGAACACGAATGCCAGACCCACCATCGTGAAGAACAGCGGCATCGAACCCGGCACGACGATCAGGTAAACAAAGATTCCGATCGTTGCGGCGAGCAGCAACATGTTGAAGATGTTCTGGCCCTTGTAAGTCATGGGCGTGCCGCGCACGAGGCCCTGAAGTTTCGCGAACGCGAGCAGACTGCCGGTCGTCGTGAGTGCACCAAGCATGACTTCGAAACCGAGTGCGCCCATCAGAAACCTGGTCTCGAGATGACCACCGAACCGGTAAAACTCGGAGATACCGACGAGCGCAGCGGCAAACGCACCAAACGCATGTGAGAGCGCGGTTCGTTGCGGCATCGCCGTCATCGGCACCCACACGCCCATCGCAAGTCCGACAAGTGAGCCGACCGCGAGACCGATGAGTATCCACGTGTAACTGGCGATCTCGTGATGCATCAATGTGCCGATGATGGCCAGCAACATGCCAAACTCGGCGAGATGCATTCCGCGCTTTGCTGTTTCGGGATGGCTCATCCCCTTCAATCCGAGGATGAAGCAGATTGAGGCGAGCAGGTAACTGAATTCGATGAAGTAGAATTGGAACAAGGCTGTGGGTTAGTCCTTCTTCGCGATGTCTTTGCGCTTGAACATTCTCAGCATGCGATCGGTAATGACGAAGCCGCCGACCACGTTTGTCGTCGAACAGACAACGGCGATGAAACCGAGGATCGTGCAGACTTTCGGATAGTTACCGCCAGCCATCACGATCGAACCGACGAGCGAGATGCCCGAGATCGCGTTAGTGGCCGACATGAGCGGCGTGTGCAACAGCGGCGGCACACGCGAGATCACCTGGTAACCAAGAAACGCCGCGAGCGCAAAAACGTAGAGCGCCGATATCAAGAGAATTCTTTGAGCTACAGGATCGTGTATTTCCATTCGCTTGCTCCTAACCTGGTTGGGCCTGCAACGCGGCCGCGACGCGTTGGTTCACGACTTCGCCGTTGTGAGTGACGCATGATGGTCCAACAACGTCGTCTTTCATGTCGATTTGAAGCTGACCATCTTTGATCAGCAGTGACAGAAACGAAGTGACGTTGCGCGAGTAGAGCTGGCTTGCGTGGACTGGAATTGTCGCCGGCAGGTTTGTCGGCGCGATGATCGTCACGCCATCGCGTTCAACAGTCACGTCAGCCTGACTGAGCGCGCAATTGCCGCCGGTTGCGCCGGCGAGATCGATGACAATCGAGCCACGTTTCATGCCGTCAACTGCTGCTTCGGTGATGACTAGCGGTGCGCGTCTGCCTGGCACCTGTGCGGTCGTGATGATCACGTCGGCAGTCTTCGCGTGTTCTGCAATCAACGCACGCCCGCGGTTCATTGCTTCGTCTGAAAGCTCGACTGCGTAACCGCCGGCGTCTTCAGTCTTGATGCCGCCGAGATCAACTTCGAGAAACGTTGCGCCGAGTGATTTCACCTGCTCGCCCGCGGCGGCGCGCACGTCGTAACCTTCGACGACAGCGCCGAGACGTCGTGCAGTCGCGATTGCTTGCAGTCCGGCAACGCCCGCGCCGAGGACCAGAACGCGCGCCGGTGGCACCGTGCCCGCAGCCGTCATCAACAACGGAAACATTCGTGGAATATGCGCTGCGCCGATCAGCACGGCTTTGTAACCCGCGACTGTGGCCATTGACGAGAGGGCGTCCATCGCCTGCGCGCGTGTGATTCGTGGGATCAGTTCGACGGAGAAAGTCGTGACCCCGCGATCGACGGCGGGCAGCAGCGCGGCGGGCTCGTCGAGTGGACGCAGAAATCCAATCACGACGGCGCCCTTTTTCAGTCGCGCAAAGTCGTTTGCTGGAGGTCGATTTACAACTGCGAGTACGTCAGCGTTAGCGAGCAGGGATTCTCGATCGGGACTGACTTCAGCGCCCGCTTGGACATAATCATCGTCGGTGCGGGCGGCGCTGAGTCCGGCATGACTTTCAATGTTTACGGTGGTTCCGAGTGCGACGAGTTTCTTAACGGATTCGGGCATAAGCGCGACGCGTGCCTCGCCCGCTTGTGTTTCCCGCAACACAACAATGTTCATAGGCAAAGAAAATTCGAGGATTTGCTAGAGCCCAAGCGCGTGGAGTATAGCAAATCAACCTCAGATCCGTGTGCCTCCGTGTGATCCGTGGCGTAGCCTTGCTAAGGTCCGGCGGCGCTCCTATAATTCGAAGCCTCTGCGGCGCATTGGTGTAGTTGGTTAACACGCTGCCCTCTCAAGGCAGAGATCACGGGTTCGAGTCCCGTATGCGCTGCCACGATTTGCGAGGTCGCTAGGATTACCCTGGCGGCCATTTCTTTTTTCTTCAAGCAATGTTAATTACTGCAAGAAAGTCAATACATGTTGGCGAAGGGTCGCGCTGAGATTGAGCTTGTCGATGTCGACTTCCAACACGCGAATTTCAGCAACTCTCGTGGGTCGCGGAGCCGCCGACCCGATGAACCGTTTAGGCATCTGTCCGTGATAATGGACTGAATGAATTTTGAAGCCATCGGCAAGATACGTGATATCGAAAGGATTGCTCGAGGTTCTTCCTTGCGGGAACGAGCACGTTTGCGCAATCAGTTCGGCGGTGGACGGTGGCGTAAGCTAAAAGGCATTGCCTCTGTGAGGCTTGCAAATGGTAGATACAGACGTAGAATTGCACTTGTATGAGGCTCATGGCATTGGCAAAAGGAAGTTGAAAATCAAACGTTATTTAGATTGAAAGCTATATGAAGCAGTCCAGAACAACTCGCAAGTTTGTTTTATGCATTCGCAATGGGGATTGTGAGGATCTCGAACCGCGCAAAGTCTACCTTGTGCTGCCTGATGAAAGGGCAGCAAAAGACGGATACATTCGAGTGATTGATGAATCCGAAGAAGACTATCTCTATCCTGAAGATTATTTTCTACCAATCGAATTACCAAAGCATGCAGAAAAAGCTCTTTTGTCAGCAGCTTGAAATCCCCGCGCCATCTCCCAACTGGTCAGAGCGGGACCTCAATTCCAGCGCCAGGTTGCTGCCGAGAATGCCGTGAGTCGAATTTTCCTTATCAATATCGGAGCAAATAGCGCGCACAGTTCGGTTGCGCGCAGTCCGCGCTTCTCGAATGGATCATTCATCTTTGTTCCTTTTCCAAACCCTGGAGGCAACTGGATTCGCGACTATCCGAGTTTCTGTCGGCCATTCGTTCGGACGACTTCACTGGATACTCACGACGATCCAGATTGGCAAAATCTCACCTATGGCGACGATTGTGCTAACGGCCGGGCCGGTTCGCTTCAACGGGTGACCGAGGGTGACATCCTCTTATTTTGGGGAATGCTTTGGGGAAACAGCGGAGACTCTTGGCATGACTTCGACGGGTCTTACGGTTGGTATTTGTTCGGTGCTTTTCGTGTAGCGGAGATCCTTTTCGGCGGGCAATGTGTTACACAGGCACGACCGGAACACATAGATCGTGCGCGGCGAAACGTTCATTTCACTGATGGCCCATTGCCGAAAACGCATCGTGTCTTTATCGGAGACTCGCGATACTCGACCCAATTCGTACGTGCGGTCGACCTCGAAGTCAATCGCGAAGAAGGTCTTCTCTATCGCACCATTCGCACAGCGGACCGCAAGCCACTTACACTCAACGGGACGCCAAAATGGAATAGCAGTTTGCGGTCGTGCCGCCCCGTTTGGAATTTGGATATCCCCACCGATTGCAAGCTCGCCTGCGCAGTGCGTGACGCAATCATGGCCGCGAACGATTACAATCTGCTGGCTGACACGCGTGTTTGAAATCACAGCCGCGCGCGACAAGTTGCACGCTATTAGTGGTCGAAGTAGTTCAGTTACTCGGATCGCGCTGGATCTCGATGTCTAAGCGGGACTCTACAGTCGCCGCAATCTGTTGCAAAAAACTGAGCATTTCTGCCGTTGATGTCAGAACAGCTTTGCCCTAAAAGTCAGAAAATGTGCTTGGACCGGGTCAGTACAGGGAGCGGTAGCGACCTGGTCAGTGATCAGCATGCGATATTTCCTAACGATTGTTGACTCCCATGATTTGACCAGGTCGCTACCGCTCCCTG
>DATNDM010000213.1:0-5721 GCA_035553235.1 Pyrinomonadaceae bacterium
AAGCCGACAAAGACGTGATCGCAGTCGAGCAGCAATACCTCGACGGCGTCATTACCAACGGTGAACGCTACAACAAGGTGATCGCGATCTGGTCGGAAGTGACCGACAAAGTCGCGAAAGAGATGTTCAAGGCGATGGATGATCGCGAACGCTCCAGCGGTGAGCTCAATCCGATCCTTGTCATGAGCGACTCGGGAGCTCGTGGTAGCGCACAGCAGATTCGCCAGCTCGCCGGAATGCGCGGTCTGATGGCTCGTCCGTCGGGCGAAATCATCGAGACTCCGATTCAGGCAAACTTCCGCGAGGGCCTCAACGTGTTGCAGTACTTCATCTCGACACACGGCGCTCGCAAAGGTTTGGCTGACACGGCGCTCAAGACCGCTGACTCCGGTTACCTGACGCGGCGTCTCGTCGACGTCGCACAGGACGTGATCATCAGCGAAGAAGATTGCGGCACGCTGCGCGGTATTCCCGCCAGCGCCATCGTCGAAGGCGGTGAAGAAATCGAGTCGTTGCGCGACCGCATCGTGGGCCGCACCTCACTCGAGGAGGTCGTCGACCCCATCGAAGGTAACACGATCGTCGATGCCAATCACGAGATCGACGAAGACCTTTCTTCCGAGATTCAACGGTCAGGCGTTCAGCGCGTCCGAATCCGTTCCGTGTTGACCTGCGAATCGCGTCGTGGCTGCTGTATCAAGTGTTACGGGCGCAATCTCGCGACTGGTCGTCCTGTTGAGATCGGCGAGGCTGTCGGCGTCATTGCCGCACAGTCAATCGGCGAACCGGGCACGCAGTTAACGATGCGTACGTTCCACATCGGCGGCACCGCGCGTCTTGAAGAGTCGTCGAAACACGAAGCTCGTCAGGACGGCACGGTCAAGTATCTCGATCTACAGACGGTCAAGAGCCGCAAGGGCGAACGCATCGCGATGAACCGCAACGGCTCGCTGATCATCATCGACGATCGTGGCCGTGAAGCCGCGCGTTACCAGATCGTTTACGGTGCGCACATCCTCGTCGAGGACGGCGCTCGCGTGACGCAGGACCAACTGCTCGCCACGTGGGACCCGTTCACGTTCGCGATCCTGACTGAAGTCGCTGGACACGTTAAGTTCCAGGACTTGAAGGAAGGCGTGACGTTTGACGAAGAAGTCGACGAAGTAACCGGTCAGTCGCGCATGGTCGTGAAAGACTCGCCTGACGAGAAGAAACAGCCGCGTCTGGAAATTCGCAGCGGCAGCAACAAGGTGCTGAAGACTTACCAGATGCCGGTGCGTGCGAACCTGATGGTGACGGACGGCGAAGACGTTGAGCCGGGCGACATCATCGCGAAGATTCCGCGCGAAACGACCAAGACCAAGGACATCACCGGCGGTTTGCCGCGCGTCGTCGAACTGTTCGAAGCACGACGTCCGGCGGAAACGGCGGTCATGTCTGAGATCGACGGCACCGTTACGCTCGGTGCGATCTCGAAGGGCAAACGCAAACTGATCATCACCGGCGATGACGGTGAAGAGCGCGAGTACGACATCCCGCGTGGTACGCACATCAACGTGCAGGATGGCGATCGTGTTCGAGCCGGCGAAGCGTTGATGGATGGACCACTGAACCCGCACGATATTCTGCGCGTTCTGGGAATGAGCCGTTTGCAGGAATACCTCGTGAACGAAATTCAGGAGGTCTATCGTCTGCAGGGCGTGAACATCAACGACAAGCACATCGAAGTGATTGTTCGCCAGATGTTGCGCTGGGTGAAGATCAAGGAAGTCGGCGACACCGAGTTTCTGCTCGAGGAGCAGGTCGATCGTTTCCGCTTCCAGGACGAGAACGAGCGCGTGCGACAGGAAGACGGCGAAGTGGCGCAAGCCGAGCCGCTCTTGCTGGGTATTACGAAGGCGTCGCTCTCGACCGATTCGTTCATCTCGGCGGCGTCGTTCCAGGAAACCACGCGCGTGCTCACTGAAGCTGCGATTTCAGGTCGTGTTGACTACCTGCGCGGGCTCAAGGAGAACGTGATCATGGGGCGGTTGATTCCGGCCGGAACGGGCATGGAATACTATCGCAACGTTGAGATCGAGCGTGACGAGACGATCGATCAGGCGCGCGAGCGCGAGCTGGATGATTTCCCGGATATCGTGGGTGGTCACGACATCGTGATGCCGGCGCGGGAATCGATCGTAGTGCCCACTGTCGCGAGCGACGGCGATGCCGCCGCTGATTCCGACACCGAAGAATAAACTCAAGCCGCGGACTTGCGCGGATGAACGCTGATCTGCGTTCATTCGCGTAAGTCCGCGGCTTAATTTCCTAAATCCTGCCTTTGAATCCTCTCGCAGTGCTTGCAAATCGTCAGGTTTGGCGACAGATCGCTTATGAGTTGCAGCGTGTTAGCCTTTCGTTCTGACAAAACACGACTTATCCTTAGACCGCACAGCGTGTGTAGTCCGCTTGGTTGGACCAGGTGATAGATCTCAGTCATCAGCCGGGTCGCATACATTTCGCCTTGACTTCTTTCAGTACAACGGAGCACAGCAATTTGCTCTAGTGCAAACACGATGCCGCTAAACAAACTCCCATGAATTCGAAACTGATCAAGAACCTGCCGGGCGCGCGCAAGACGTCGATGCCCGAATTTGTGCCGCCCCAACTCGCCACACTCACCGATAAACCGCCGTCGGGCGAGGAGTGGTTTCACGAGCTGAAGTTCGATGGTTACCGGTTGCTGTGTCACTTGGAAGGACGTCAGGTTCGCTTCTGGACTCGCAACCGGAAAGACTGGACCTTGAAGTTTGCGAATGTAGGAAAGGCAGTCAAAACGCTGCCGTTGAAAAGCGCCATACTCGATGGAGAGATCGTGGCGTTGGATCCGTCGGGGCGTGCGAGTTTTCAACGCTTGCAGCAGTCGATCAACAAGGGGGCCGCAGCTGGGCTCGTGTTCAACGTGTTCGATTTGATCTATATCGATGGTTTTAATATCACGCGCACGCCGCTGCGCGAACGGAAGCGCGTGCTGGCGGAACTGCTGGAGCCGCTGGGCGAGACTGGAATACTTCGCTACAGCGATCACATCGAAGGCAACGGCGCGCAGTTCTTCAAAGAAGCTTGCAAGCTCGGGCTCGAAGGGATCGTCTCGAAGCTCGCCGACTCGCCGTACGAGTCAACGCGCAATCGCAATTGGATGAAGATCAAATGCATCAAGCGGCAGGAGTTTGTGATTGCGGGTTACACGTTGTCCGATAAAGGCATCCCCTTCAGTTCTCTCGTCCTCGGCTATTACGACAAGGGCAAACTGATCTACGCGGGCCGTGCCGGCACCGGCTATACGAATTCAATGCGCGTGGAGTTAAAGAAGAAACTTGACCGCATCGCCGTCGACAAACGTCCCTTCGCCGAAATCCCCAAAGACCCCGGCCTCCGCAGCGCCGTCTGGGCTGAGCCGAAGCTCGTGGGCGAGGTCGCATTTACCGAGTGGACTGACGAGGGCGTGATCCGGCATCCGTCTTTTCAGGGATTGCGCGAAGACAAGAAACCGACGGACGTTGTGCGCGAAGATCCCTCCTAATCCACGTTAATCTGTAGTAAAAAGAGGTAGCGCTTCTCAGACTGCGGGATGAGGAACTGTTCGAAATTCCTGAGTTGTTTCGCCAACGCCTCGCCACCAAACAACAGCAGCGTGCTCCCTCGCGGCGCCCACTTGATGAGCGCGGGGAGTTTTTGCGTGAACTGATCTAACGCGCGACACGTGACGAACAACACATCCGGAGCAGGAACATCCTCGAACCGCTGCGCAACGACGACCGCCTGAAGACCGAGCCGGTTTAGTGCCTCACGCAGAAACACGACTTTCTTTTGAGAAGACTCGATCAACGTCGCTTCGAGATCCGGACGCGCGATGAGGCACGGAATGATGGGCAAGCCTCCACCCGAGCCGATGTCTGCTATCTTTGCGTTCGGAGGAAGATGCTGCAAAAGCAGCAGCGATTCGAGCACGTGCCTGACGGCAAACTCCTCCGGCTCGCAAGGGGCGACGAGGTGTAGCCGATCGTTCCAGCGTGTGAGTAAACTGTAGTACTCGCCCAACCGTGTGACGGTTTCGGCAGAGAGATCCAGGTTGAAGCTCCCCATGTTTGATACTAACGATTGCTCGAACCTATCCATACCCGAAGAATAGATCATGATTGATGATTTTGTTGAGCAACACCGGTTTTTGGGTCCTGCAGTCGCACGGATTGTCGCTGATCATATGGCCGGACTCGAGTCACGCCGAGTGACGCCGGCGGCGAGCCCCGCCGAACTGGAAAAACTGTTTGACGAGCCGCTGCCTGAGCAGCCCATCGCGCTTGAAGAGATCCTCGCACGTTTTTGCAGCGATGTGGCGCCGAACGCGATGGGCGTCCCGAGCCCGCGCTACTTCGGCCAGTTCAATCCGACGCCTCTGCCGATCGGCGTGTGGGCGGACGCACTTGCTTCGATGCTCAACCAAAACGCGGGCGCGTGGCGCAATGGCCCAACGTCAGCAATGATCGAGGCGCGTGTGATTCGCTGGCTCTGCGATCTGCTCGACTATGGCCCACAGAGTTTCGGCACCCTCGCGAGCGGCGGTTCGGAGGCGAACCTGATCGCGTTGAAGTGTGCGCGCGATAGTGTTGCAAACGGCATTAAGGATCATGGCGTGCGTAAAGCGCCCGGTGATCTCATCGTTTATGCTTCCGAACAGTGTCATTACTCGATCGACAAAAGCGCCGATATCCTCGGTCTCGGCCGGAACGGCGTGCGCAAGATCCCGACTGACGATCGTTTTCACATAAATCCGGACGCACTGCGCGACGCGATCGCGAAAGATCGTGAAGCCGGGCGCATACCGTGTTGCATCGTCGGCGTCGCCGGCGCAACGTCAACCGGCGTCGTCGATCCGCTCGAAGAGCTCGGTGAGATCGCACGCGAGAACCGTTGCTGGTATCACGTCGACGCTGCTTATGGTGGACCACTCGCCTTCTCGCCGAAGTACAAAGACAGGCTGCACGGCATCAACCGCGCGGATTCGATCACGTTCGATCCGCACAAGTGGATGTTTGTGCCGTTCGCGTGTGGCGCGGTGCTCGTGCGCGACGGCGCTCGTGTGTTGCGCGAAGCTTTCGACATGACGCCGGAGTACCTGAACGAAGATCGAGGCGGTAGTGACGTGGAGTTTGATTTCTTTCGTTACGGGCAGATGGGCACGCGCCGGTTCAACTCTTTGAAGCTGTGGATGGCGATGAAGTGCATGGGTCGCGAAGGTTATGCAAAGACTGTCGAACGTCAGATCGAGTTGACGAAGTATCTCGCGGAAAGAATCGATGCGCTCGAAAACTTCACACGCGTCGGTGAAGTCGAGACGGCGGTGTGTTGTTTTCGATTAGATGGCCCAGACAACGACCGTTTGCAGCAGCGTTTGCAGCAGATCATCGAGCGCAGCGGTGAGGCGTGGCTGACGACTACTGTCCTGCACGGACAGCGCGCGCTGCGCGTGAACGTCAACAGCTTCCTCACCGAGAAACATCACATCGACGATCTGGTCGACTTGCTCACAAAAAGCGCAAAAGGAACACAAAATGAGTGAAACAGGCAGAAAAGTTCTGTTTTTGCTTTTTGTGCTTTTTGTGCCCACGACTGGTGTGGCCCAGACGGGGCCGAAGTCGCTGCCCGCGATCAAGTCTCAAGCCGATTTCGACAGGATCT
>DATNDM010000214.1:0-3693 GCA_035553235.1 Pyrinomonadaceae bacterium
AAAGTCGGCGAGCTTGCGCGTGCTCGTGGCGTGATGGTCCACACGCATGCGTCCGAGAACAGGACCGAATGCGAGATGGTGCAACAGGAGACTGGGTTAAGGAACATCAGCTACCTCGATAGCGTCGGTTTGACGGGTCGGAACGTCGCGCTCGCGCACTGCGTCCACCTCAGCAACGACGAGATCAAGACGCTGAAGACGACTGGGACGAATGTGGTTCACTGTCCGTCTTCGAATCTGAAATTGGGTTCGGGGATTGCGCCGATCGTGACGTTGTTAGAGGAGGGAGTCTCAGTTTCACTTGGGGCCGATGGCGCGGCGTGTAACAACCGTCTCGACATGTTTACGGAAATGCGGACGGCGGCGCTGTTGCAGAAGGCGCTTCATGGGCCTGAAGTCTTGCCCGCTGGCCGCGCGTTGCTCCTCGCCACGATTGACGGCGCGAAAGCGATGGGCCTGGATTCTGAGATCGGAAGTCTCGAGGTCGGGAAACGCGCGGACGTGGCGGTGGTAAGGCTGGACCGTCTGCACGCGACGCCGGTTACGGACGTGGTTTCGGCGCTCGTCTATTCCGCGGAGCAGGATGATGTTGATACGGTGATTATCGACGGACAGATTGTGATGAGAGAGCGAAAGCTGTCGGCATTCGATGAGGGAGAAATCATTGATCACGCGCGGGTTCAGCGAGAGACTTTAACCGCGAATTTACGCGGATGAACGCGGATTTTTTTGGTGCTTTTTTGTGGCTAAAAATGGCTGTGCCAGCTCGAAGGTAGCGACTGCGGGGGGCGCGATCGGCGGCCGAGCTGGCACTGGCGGGCACTATCAATTTTGAATTGGATGGCCGTCTTTTCGACTAGCTGACGTTTGGGCATCAGCGCCACCCGCAACGTCCCGAATTATACACCCAGCCCCGTCTCAGTCAACGACTTTTTTGTGACTAATCCGACAAAAGTCTTTACAACTCTTTACACTGCCTCGTTCGATTTCCTCAGTGTGCAAAGCTTTCTGCGGCCTTCCTGAGGCTCCTGATTACTACCTCTCGGTTTTCGCCGCTGATGGCCGCAAAAAACTGTAAAAGCCAGGGCTTACTTGCCGTGAACTGTGGCTGTGCGTCGATGAAGTGCTCGATTCCCACGAAACTCCGTTGGAGTTTGAGATCAGGTGGCTGGCTCTCGACCGCTTCGATGAGGTTCTTCAGTTTTGCTGGAACTTCTGCAGATTTGTTCAATGCGATCAAGTTGGCGATCTCGAGCGCGCGCAGCGAGATTTTTGTCTTTGCGTCAAATCGCGCATCGGACAACACCGCTGAAATTCGTCGCGCACATTCGTCGAAATTGCCGGTTGTGAAATACGTCTCGGCCAACCCGGCTAACGCGGCGAGATCATCCGGATTCCGTTTCAACCACGACTCATTCAACTTGAACGTGCGTTCGTAGTTGAAGAGCACCTCGTGTTCGAGAAATCCGGCTCGCTCATAGGCGGGTCGAAAGTCTGGGTGAACTGCAAGCACGTTCTCGTACGACTCCGCGGCGCTCTTCCATTCTTTCAAATTGTAATAAGCGCGCGCCAGATTATTCTGAGCCATGGCCCACTGCTGTGGCAGTTGCTCGCGGTTCCAAACCAACAGGGCTTCCCGATACGCCGTCACTGCTTCGCCAAACAAGCGCTGTGCTTCTGTTCCTGCGGCCCTCATGCCTTGTTCCTGGAGCGCACTGCCAACATTGTGCTTAGTCATGGCCCACAGCCGCGGTGTTTGCTCGCGCGTGAACACGAGTAGAGACTGCCGGTAGGCAGCTATTGCCTCGTTTAAGAATCGCACAGACTCCGGCTTGTCGGCCCTTGTAGCTTGCGCTTGTAGAGAATTTCCCAAGCTGTTTTGCGTGATGGCCCACCCTTGCGGCATTTGCTCGCGCGTTCTAACCAGCAGCGCCTGGCGGTAAGCGGCCATTGCGTCGTCCAGTAATTTCACTCCGTCTGGTCCATCCGTGCGCGTGCCTTGTTCGTGTAATGCACTACCGAGGTTGTGTTGGGTCATGGCCCACTGTCGCGGCAGGAACTCGCGAGTAAAAACAAGCAGGGCTGAGCCGTAAGCAGCCGCTGCTTCGGCTAGCAATCGCCTCGCCTCCGCACCTTCAGCTCGGACGCCTTGCGCCTGTAAGGCATTTCCGAGATCGTTTTGCGTCATGGCCCAGTGCAACGGCAGTTGCTCGCGAGTTCTGACCTGAAGTGCTTGCTTGTAAGCCGCGACTGCGTCACTCAGTAACCGAGCAGCTTCCGGTCCGTTTGTTCTGACGGCCTGCTCCTGGAGTACATAGCCGAGGCTGTGCTGAGTCGTTGCCCAGACTTGCGGCATCGAGTCGCGAGTAAACACGTGCAGGGCTCGGCGGTAGGCGGCAGCGGCTTCGCTGAACAAGCGCACCGTATCTGGTCCCTCGACGCTGGTCGCTTGTTCCTTGAGTGTATTTCCGATGCTGTTCTGACTCGCGGCCCACTCCGCCGAGCCCGGTTTCGTTACGTCAGGCTTCGAGGTATTTCTGATTTCCTGAGCGAACGCCACGGTGCTGAGGATGGTGACGGCGAGTATGATCCATGCCCACTTCATTTGGTTTCTCTCACGCAGGTGGGAATCCGCAGTTCTGATGGGCGCAAGTTTGCCACAGCGAGATTTATTCGCCAACGTCACCGTGATCTTATAAACCTAAGCAAAAGCGCGGACGCTTTATGGTAAAACAGCACTATGTCTGAGGACATCGGCTTAACTGCGCGTTGCGAATCGTCTGCGGGCGGTTCGTATTTACCGTTGAAACAAATCACAGAGGAATTACTTCTTGCAGACAACCAGGAGCGGCTAAGCGACGCAGCGATACGACTACACGCGCTCTTCTCGAACGTCACACGAGTAGATAATCTCACTGACTCTCAACACACTCTTCTTCCAAGTGGGAAAGCAATTTCTCCAAAAGATGCGGCCACGTGTGTGCTGGATTATGCCAGGACCGCAAAATTCTTGAGGGGCGTCTACGCTGCGTTAATCGAAGCCCAAAAGCGATTTCCTCACGAAACGATCGATGTCTTATATGCTGGCTGTGGGCCATTCGCGACTTTAGTCACGCCATTAGCCACACAATTCAGCGCCAGCGAAGTTCAGTTTACCTTGCTCGATATACATAGCTGTTCTTTGAAATCTGTTGAGCGCATATTTCAAACCCTTGAACTGAGAGATTATGTGCGTGAGTACATTCAGGCGGACGCCGCGTCATATGTCCATCAAAATCGGCCTCATGTAATTATCACCGAGACAATGCAGAGGTCGTTGGAGAAAGAACCGCAAGCAGCGATTACTTTCAACCTCGCCCCGCAGTTGCGGCAAGGCGGCATCTTCATCCCTGAGCAGATAACAGTCGATGCCTGTATTTATGATCCGAGTAAAGAGTTCGCGCTGTCTGGCGAAGCTCACCGGCTTAGGATAAGTCTTGGTCGAATACTCGAGTTAACGGCTGAGCATTCATACAGCGATCACTTGCCGGTAGTAATGCTTGGTATTCCTAAAGACGTGAATCAGAGTCTGTGATTGATGCTTAGAACGACGATCAGGATTTTTGAATCGGTCGTGCTTGACGAGTACGAAACAGGGATAACCCACCCGGTTCTATTGCATGACTTCAGTTGGAACGGCTGCGGAACTCAGCT
>DATNDM010000215.1:0-4098 GCA_035553235.1 Pyrinomonadaceae bacterium
ATCTCGTGCTGCAGAATGCGCGCGTACCAGCCATGCGCCTTGATCGTTATTTCTTCGCCGCGTTCGTTCAAACAGTCGACACGGACATCCAGCGCGCGATCAACGATCGCCTGGTAACCCTCGACGCTGAGACACCCTTCGAAAAACGTCGCTTTCGCTTTGCCCAGCAACGTGAGCTTCGGATTGATGTTCACGTGGAAGGGAACTGCCGATCTTTGCGTCGCACTAAGTTGATCATCGGAAAAATGCTCTAAATATTCCTCCGGATCTTCAATCACAGCCAGTTGCATCGACACTCCAACCTGCGGCGCGGCGAGCCCGACTCCCGGCGCCTCGCGCATCGTCGTTTTCATCAATTCGATCAGCTGTTGGATCTGCGCGCCGCGGATCTCGTCTTTCGTTAGTTTCCGACCCTTCTTCCGCAAAACCGGATCCCCGGCCTGAACGATCTTCAACTTCATGCGCTCCTCCATGCGTCGATTCTTGTCCACAGATTACCCGCCATTATTTTAGGACATCTGCGTAATCTGTGGATGAAGTGTGGCGCGGTTTTTGATTCAATAGGGCCTATGAAACCTATTCGAATCCTGTGTGTTGCGGTATTCCTGTTTCTCATCAACGTTACTTTTGCCCTGGCACAGTCACCCATAACTCTCAGCGTCGACGCCACTGACGCGGCGCGCAACATCATTCATAGTCAACTCAGAATTCCCGTCAAACGCGGACCGCTCACTCTCTTTTATCCGAAGTGGATTCCCGGCGAACATAGTCCTACCGGTCCAATCAACGATCTGGTCGGACTGAAGCTGAGCGGCGGCGGCAAGTCAATCCCCTGGCGCCGTGACGACGTCGAGATGTTTGCTTTTCATTGCGAAATCCCGGCCGGAGTAGACGTTCTTGACGTCACGTTCGACGACGTTTCACAACCGGAAACAACTGCGAGTGCGAAGCTCGCGCGCATCAAGTGGAATCGCTTGCTCGTTTACACCGAAGGCGTAAACAGCGACGCGCTCAACGTCAAAGCATCTCTGAAGTTGCCTGCCGGTTGGCGCTTTGCATCAGCGTTACCTATAGCCAGTGATAACAGAGGTGAGTTGCAGTTCAAAGAAGTTACGCTGACGGAACTTGTCGATTCTCCGGCAATCATCGGCGCCAACTTCCGCATGTATCCACTCAGCTCGACAGGCACGACGCACGAACTCGACATCCTGGCTGACACGCCGGCAGCGCTCGAAATGAAGCCCGAGACGTTGACCGGCTATCGAGCGATGGTTCAGGAAGCGTACGCGTTGTTTGGCGCGCGTCATTACCGGATCTATAAATTTCTCGTGACGCTGAGCGACCACGGCGGCAGCGAAGGACTCGAACATCACGAGTCCAGCGAAGACGGAGCGGGTGAAAAAGCGCTCAGCGATGAGCTCGAATTGCTTGACTTCGCGGAGTTGATGGGCCATGAGTACGCGCATTCGTGGAATGGCAAGTATCGTCGCCCGGCTGGGCTGTCGACACCGGATTTTGAACAACCAATGAAAGGCGACTTGTTGTGGGTTTACGAAGGGCTGACACAATATCTCGGCAAAGTGTTGCCGGCGCGCAGCGGTCTTTGGACTGCGGAAGATTTTCGAGAAGCGATGGCGGCGGTCGCGGCTGAAATGGAGAATCAGTCGGGGCGCGAATGGCGTCCGCTCGTCGATACGGCAGTGGCGGTGCAGTTCACGTATCCGTCTCCGCGCGCGTGGATGAATTATCGCCGTCGCGTTGATTACTACGATGAGGGATCGCTGATCTGGCTGGATGCTGATGTGCTGATCAGAACGCGCAGTAACGGGAAGCTGTCGTTGGATGATTTCTGTCGCAGGTTTCATGGCGGCCAGGACACTGGGCCCATGCTCAAGCCGTACACGTTTGACGACGTAGTAAACACGCTGAACGAAGTTCTCCCGTACGACTGGCGCAGTTTTCTGAACGAGCGAGTCAACGCGGTTGCTCCACACGCGCCGCTCGGCGGCATCACCAACGGCGGCTGGAAACTCGTCTACACAGAGAAGCCAAACACCGAGGTTCGCATCGCTGATCACTCCCGCAAGAGTATAGATTTGTCGTACTCGCTCGGCGTGTTGTTGAAGGAAGACGGCACCGTGATGGACGTCAATCCGAATTCTGTGGCGTTCAAAGCAGGTGTGGCGCCGGGAATGAAAATACTATCCATAAACGGACGCACGTGGTCCACTGAAGTGCTGCACGAGGCCGTGGCCTCATCGAAGACCAGCACGACGCCGATCGAACTCGGGGTGGAGAACGGTAGTTTCAACGAGACATACAGAGTTGACTACCACGGCGGCGAGCGCTACCCGCATCTCGAGCGCGACAACGCGAAACCGGATGTGATTGGGGAAGTGATCAAGTCACGCGCTCGCTAATTTGAGAGCTCAAACAAGGGTTACAGACGATTGAAGATCTCTATCGCTATATTCGCGCAGACGTCCTTCACGCGTTTCCAGTCATGCCATTTTGGATGTAGCTTGCGGTACTCACTGAGGTCGGTGTCTTCCAGGTCGTAGGACATTGGATTAGACAACTGCACTTGCAACTGCTGAATGGCCGACTCGCCGCTGGTTTGAGGATAGAGTTGATCCAGCGTTGCGAGTGCATTCATTACACGCGCTGGTCCGATCCGTTCCGCCAACGCGGCAAAGTCCAGGTAATCTCGTGTTGCATTGCGTTTGAGAATTAAAATGCCTTTGATCCGAAGCAATTCCTCTTCTGTCGGCACTACTAACCGGACATTACTGATCTCGACTTTCTGCGTCTCTAACGGTTGCTCGCGAATCATCTGCCGCACGCCGGTTTCAATGCCGTCGAGACTGCCTAAAATTAATACTGGTTTTTTCACGCGTGCGGTGCGCCATCCCGCCACTGATTCGAGTTCTGCCAGCACTTCGTCGAATCGATCGCGGAGATCAGGCAAAACATGATCAGCGTCTTGCGAGAGCCGGTGTTGAGCAAAGATTGCTACGGCCGTGCCGCCGACGAGCGTCGCACCGGGCAGGAGCTCTTGTAAATGTGCCGCTGCAGAAAGCAGTTGCTCCCAATCAGGCAAATTGCTTTCGGACATATAGATTCCAGAAGTGATATCGCTGTGCGTATGGATCGGACAAGTGAGGTTCGGCTACGCGAAGAATACGGTCGCGAATGTCTGGACGGCTCGCGGCAATATCGCGCAGCTCTTTCCAGTCGTCCAGCCGACCACGAGCAATCACGTCGTCGATTGCCGCGAGTGTCCAGTCAGAATGATTCAGATGACGGTGCCACATTCGCATGTGATTATAGCAGCCTAATTTGTTGCAGGTTAGCAAAGTGGGCCAGAGTGTCAGGTCTAATCCATAACGCAACGGCTCTTTTGCTTTTTCCCTGCTTCAGATCGTTGACCAGCAACAGGGGCTGTTCGATGCCATTCACATAACTTTGTGGCTAAAAATTCTTGCTTCGTTGTGCAAGTTGCAGAGCCGCTCCGATGCCCGCGCCGAAAAACAAACCGTAGACGACGCCGAACAAAAGCATTCCGGTCGGTTCGCTGAGCGCGTCGAAGAACGCGGCTCCTAAAAAGTATCCGAGTGAGTTTGATACGAAGAGGACGGCGGAAAGTTTTACAGCAGATCCTAACGTACGAAATCCCGCAGCGATTACTAAGGCCATGAATATCGATCCGGCTATCGCACCGACAACTTCACCCGCCCTGCGGCCGAGTGTGAAGTACGCGATCATCCACGCCGCGGCATACGCGAAGAACGCGACGGCCCACAGAAGATAGAACTTCGGCAGCCGCCAACGATCGACGACGACGAGTGATCCAAACACCGCACCGCTAAGCAATATGAAGAGTACGATCCACGTAATGTAGGAGCCGAACAATCCGAGATTGTGGTACATCCAGCGTTCGGCGAATGCGACGGTGGCAAATACACAGAGACTGACAACAGCGAAACCAATCGCACCGGTGACGATCGACTTCGCAAGCAATGGAACGGGTTTTGATTGGTCCATCATGATCTGGAACCTCAATTCACGTCATATTGGCCTTGCACAAAAAGTACCGAT
>DATNDM010000216.1:0-6001 GCA_035553235.1 Pyrinomonadaceae bacterium
AAAAGCCCAAATCAGTTCGGCTGATTTGAGCTTTTTGTGCTCCTACCTCGGAATTTGGCGGCCTCGTCCCTGGAAAGTACTGAAAATCACAATTCTGCTGTCGCGCACGTCCGGGAGAGCTAAACTTTGATTTAAGATTCCGCACGGTATGCCAACCACTACGACCAGGCGTCACACCTTTCGCAAATGGGCACTCATCTTCGCCGGCTGGACCTTCCTTGCATTCCTCTTCAGCGGTCCGCAAATGATTCAAGCCTTCAGGGTACACCGAGTTTCTGATGGCTGGGATACTGTCCTCGGAGAACTGGTTTTTAGTTATCTCTGGCTTTGCTTGACGCCCTTGGCCATCTGGTTTAGTAAGTCGTTTCGTATTGAAGGCGGGCAACGATTCAAGAATCTAACTGTCCATTTTCTGGCTTGCATAGTCTTTCTGCTGCTTCAAATTTTGCTTTTTACCGTCGTTTCCATTCCATTCGGCTGGTACTTACAGATTAGACCGTTTTGGAGTCGGTATTTTTTATTGATCCTCAACTTTACTCCCTCGAACGTGATGTTCTATTGGGGCATAATCGTTGTAGAACATGCGCTTGATTACTATCGAAAACTCCAGGAACGTGAAGTGAGAGCTTCGCAACTCGAGGCACAGTTAGCTCAATCGCAGCTTCAGGTCTTGAAAATGCAGCTTCATCCTCATTTCCTCTTCAACACGTTGAATGCGATTTCAGCTCTGATACGGGAATCGCCCGACGAAGCCGACGAGATGGTTTCGCGCTTAGGCGATCTTTTGCGCATGACTCTCGAGACCGCGGGTGTTCAGGAAGTGCCCTTCAAGAAAGAACTCGAGTTTCTCAAGCACTATCTCGACATCGAACAAACACGTTTTCAGGATCGTCTCAGAATCGAAATGGCGATCGAACCTGAAACGCTTGATGTGTTAGTACCGAGCATGATCCTGCAGCCTCTCGTTGAGAATTCGGTCCGGCATGGAGTGGCGCCGCGGCCCGAAGGCGGTTGCATCAAGATCAAGGCGTGGCGCGATAATTCACTGTTGCGACTCGAGGTCGCGGATGACGGTCCGGGACTCGGTGTTGATGTACCACTGAAAGAAAGAGTCGGGCTGTCCAACACACGTGCGCGTGTGACGAACCTTTATGGTGATGAACATGGGCTCAAACTGCATAATGCTGCTGACGGCGGACTAGTCGCCAGCCTGAGCATCCCATTCCGCACCGTGTCCGCCCACTCAAAAATCTATGCGTGACGCTGACCCAACCAAAATTCGAGCCCTCATCGTCGATGATGAACCACTCGCCCGCAAACGAATCAAGAGTTTGCTGGCGCACGATACCGGCCTCGACGTGATAGGCGAATGCTCGGATGGCTACAAAGCGGTTACGGCCATTAGCGAGATGACTCCCGACCTCGTTTTCCTGGACGTTCAAATGCCCGCGATGGATGGTTTCGAAGTGATCAGAAATATCGGCGCTGAGCGAATGCCGACCGTGATCTTCGTCACCGCCTACGATCAATATGCCTTGAAAGCTTTCGAGGTGAACGCGATCGATTACCTGCTGAAGCCTTTCGACCGGAAGCGATTTCAAAAGACTCTGGAACGAGCGAAGGCAATGATCAGGGGCCTGCGAAATGGCCACGTTAACAATCAGCTCCTGTCGTTGCTGGGCGATTTGCGTCGAGAACAGGAGATACCGGACCGCTTCATCATCAGATCCGGCGGCCGAGTAGTGTTTCTCAGGGCTGAAGAAATTGACTGGATGCGGACCGTCGGAAATTACGTGCGCCTGCAGGTGGGCCGTGATTCTCACTTGATGCGCGAAACGATGAACGGAATGGAAGCGAAGCTTAGTCCTGACAAATTCATGCGCATCCATCGCTCGATAATCGTCAACCTCGATCGCGTGAAAGAAGTGCAACCGTGGGCGAAGGGTGAGTACGTTGTCCTCATGCGTGACGGCACTAGACTCATCATGAGCCGCCGCTATCGCGAACGATTGAACGAGCGAGGCTTTGCCTCAAAAGTCGGGATCGCACTTCGATCGGGTCAGTACAGGGAGCGGTAGCGACCTGGTCAAACGATAGAAATCAAGAATCATTAGAACATCGCATGCTGATCACTGACCAGGTCGCTACCGCTCCCTGTACTGACCCGATCCAACAATGATTTCTGACTCTTGAGGTCTTCTCTGCGGTCTCTGCGTATCTCTGCTATCTCTGCGTTAAATATTCTCGTAACTACAGTTACGCAGAGATCACAGAGATACGCAGAGGTCACAGAGAAGAATCCGAGAGTTGTAAAAACACTTTCGTGCAAGGCCTCTTGAGGCAAAGCTAACGACCGACTGAAACCCGTCTAACACCATTCATCCCCGTAAGCTTATACCCATCCCACAAACTCGCCGGAAATCACAATTCTGATGCGGCAAGCAGAAGCCCACGACTAGATTGAATCGTCATCGAGGTTCGTGTAGTGCGTTACATGATTGGCATCGACTATGAATGGATTTCTCTGTGCAACCTCTGTGTTCTCTGTGTCTCCGTGGGGTGTTTTGCTCGGAAGTGAGCCACCACAAAGACACAGAGACTACACAGAGAAGCGGACCTTCGTGACTTTTTTGCAAAGTCCGGCTCCACCTCGTCAATCCTCTTTGAACTCAAACGCGACACTTCGCGCGTGCAGGCAAATCCGCCGGGGAGAATGATCTTCGACAACTGCAAGACCTCGCCATTTCGGTTACCCGGTCGTTTGAGGAACTGAGCATTTCTATCGTGGGCCTACGCGGGGAGACGGGGGTCTACGGTGGGAGGTATTAGTCCTTAAACGATCCGGACGAGAGGCCACGGTGACGTGGCCTCAAGTTTTTTCGCGCCCGAATGGCTTTGCACAAAAAGTACCGATTATTGATTTCTCTGCGCAACCTCTGCGTTCTCTGCGTCTCTGCGGTTAACTAATTTATAGCAATAACTCACCGCAGAGACGCAGAGATCGCAGAGATTGCGCAGAGAAGAGCGATGTCGCGAGTTTTGTGCAAAGCCCGCCCGGTGTGACTTTTATTGAAATCGCTCTCAACACCTCAAGCACGAAGGGTTCTTGACTGTGATCACGAGGTTCGGCGTCGAGGGTCCAAACCACTCAACGCCCTCTCGCAACATTCGCCATTGGAAATTGTAGGAGCCCGCTTTGCCCGGCGCCCACACCGTGAACGTGAACGTTGCGACACCTCCCGGCGGAACCGGGCTCGTCAACTCGGCGCGATTAGTGAACCACGTCGTATTGTCTTGTGGGTTCTGCGAGCCGAGTTTGTATCCCGTGCCGGGATCCCACGTGGTGTTGCCGATGTTCTTCATCTTGATCGTCACTGTGTACGCTTCACCAGCCGTCATCGCCGCCGGCACCGTCTGCGAAACGAACTCCGACTGATTACTGGGCGCCAGCACCGTTACCGAAACCGTGTCCGTGCGATCGCCTAACCAGCCCCAATTGTTCTGCATGCGCCACTGGAGATTGTACGTTCCAGGAGTGGACGGCGCAGTCACGTTGAAGTTAAAGGTTACTGACGAACCCGGCGCGACGTCAGCAGGAAGCGACGGAAAATTTGCGCCCCAGGTTCCATCAACAGGATATGGAAAAAGTGCATACTGATGGCCCGTCTGTTCCCAGGTCGTGGTCCCCACGTTCTTCATCGTTATCGAGACCGGCATCTGCTGACCAGCCAACACCGTCGCCGGTACTGACTGACTTACAAAGTCAGAAGAGACATCATCTCCCTTGGACCACATCTGAATTTGCGCATTAAATTGCCCGCTCGCGCTGGAAGGTGAGTCCATGTTCGCCCGCAGGAAGAGCGTTTGGTCGACGTCGTCTCGAACGATTGGCGTCGCGAAACTCTGTCCGATGTAGAAATTCTGGATGTCGAGCGTTGATGACAAGAACCGCCCGATCAGCGAATAAGGTCTTGTACCTGAGAGGGGAAACGAGCTGTTCGCGATGTCGTTCTTGCCGTTTGGTCCATAATTGGCAGGAAACCAGCCGCCGGTGTTCACCAGGCCGTCCGCATTGAAGACCAGCCAGCTATTCTTCCTGACGGTGATTCCGGTTGGGATCCAGTCAGAAGAGTTTGCGGCGACGGAAACAGGGCTGTTAATCGGCGGAAAAATCGTCGGAGCAAATGCGCGCACTCCCGAATAGAGCAAAAGATTAGGAGATCCCGCGCCCGGATCGATCACTTTGTCTGGCGTCGCACAGTTTTTTATCGCACCCTGCACTGCCGCCGGCGTCATGTCCGGCTTCTCCTGAAGCACGCGGGCCGCTACGCCCGCGACGTGGGCCGCCGCAACGGATGTGCCCTCAGATACGATCGTGTCGTCGAGAATGCCGTTGCCGTTTCTGTCGACATTACTCGCCGAGACGATACCGGTACCCGGCGCAAACAGATCCACGAACGGTCCGAAATTGGAATCGAGAGATCGTCCGTCGTTGGCGTCCGACGAAGCGACGGTAATCGCTTCAGAAACTCGAGCGGGCGACAGGTCTTTCGCATCAATGTTGTGATTTCCCGCCGAAACCACACAGGTCACGCCGGAGGCGATCAAGTTTCGCACCGAGTCTTCGAGGCTATAGTTGACGTCTGTAACAAAGCTCATATTTGCGACTGCAGGCAACACTCGATGGGCCATCACCCAATCAACACCTGCCATCACCGTCGATACCGACGCTGGACCGTTGGCGCAACCGGCGACGCGGATATTGTGCAGCGTTGCGCCCTTCGCGACGCCTACGGTGTTTCCGCCAATTACCCCGGCGATGAAAGTACCGTGCCCGAAAAGGTCGTTGCCGTTTTGACCATCGTTGCAGGAATCGAAGTCGTTAACCACACGCCAACCGCCGGTCGGTTTTTTGAATTCAGTATGCAGCGTCTTGATCCCGCTATCGATTACGTAAACATTCACACCCGAGCCGGTCTGGGCATTGCTGAAATTGTAGGCGGCGTTGGGCGGAAGGTCGTGCTGGTCGATACGGTCGAGGCCCCATGACGGCGGGTTCGTCTGGGTAGTGGCGAGTTCGACTTCGCCATCCTCTTCGACGTACTCGACTCGTGGATCCTGGCTGAGCGCGATCGCCGCTGCCTCGGTCGACTGAATCGAGAATCCCTTGATTGCGTGTTTGTAAATGTGATGAGTGGTTCCGGAATAGGTGAGCGCAAGCTCGCGGGCTAGAGATTTCACCTCGGCCTTGTTTGTATCGCTTCGCAAAACGACGATGTACTGGTCTTTCACCGGCTTCGCGGTCTTATGAAATTTTGGCGGTGCCGGTTGTTGGTTGTTGGCCGGCGCAGTTCGACCACGGGTAGTGACGAACGGAATTGTGGCAACAGTAAGAAGCAGTGCGATAAGAAATCTTGTTCGTATCATGACGATCTCCTTCTCGATAATTGAGACGCCTTAGGGCGTCTTCCATCGTCATAGTGGCGAGCGAGAAGGAAACATCACGCTGGAATTACAAAAAGCACAAAGCCGTCCGCAGATTACGCAGATTATTTTTTTGCGTAAGCTGTGAACGGCCTTTTTCTGGCGTAAGCTGTCGACGGCCTTTTCTGCGTAATCTGTGGACGGCTTTTTCTACGTAAGCTTGTGGATGCGCTTTTTCTGCGTAATCTGTGGACGGCTTTGTGGCTACTGCCTCATCTGAGATAGACGAAGGTTCGCCACGGGCTTTTGAAGCCTTCGCGGCCTTCTTTATCTACGGCCCACACGCGCCATCGTCCCGGCTGGGCCCCGACAAACCTGAATTCATAAGTCTCACTGGTGATGCCGGACGCCGGTGGATTGTTCAGAAGTCTGAGCGGCTGAGGGTTGACGCAAACCTTTTCGCGTCCCTCACAATAGTCCACTTCAACACCGTATGAAACCGCGCCTGCAACCGGCGACCATTTGAGCACCGTTTGCCGTGGGTAAAAATCGAAAACACTGTCGTTCTCCGGAGACA
>DATNDM010000217.1:0-7218 GCA_035553235.1 Pyrinomonadaceae bacterium
AATTCAGCAATAACTCACCGCAGAGACGCAGAGAACGCCGAGGTGGCGCAGAGAAAAGCAATGTCACCGACTCTTTGTGCAAAGCGTCGTCAACTGAGAATTGACCTTCGATCTTAAGCAACTTTCCTTCAGCCGGTGTTCAGTTTTCTGAATCTCACCGCCAAAAAAGGAAACTTCCCAGCGTAAATACTCGGGTTTCATCCAGAATTTTGTCCTTAAGCAGAGCTTAAAACTTCTCTGTACAACCTGTGTCTGCTCTGACGGAACTGCTGTTCCGAGCAGACAAGAGTTGCACAGAGAATCGTTCTCAGGACCGGTTGGATCACAAAAGCCTGCCACGAAATCTCAACGTACTTACGTCACAATAATAATAGTCAGGGACCTGAAGATCTGATAATCTGACGCCTCCCTTTCCCTCGTACGCTTAAAGTAGTTTTCATCCAGCGTGGGTACCGGACCGGTGTGTTCGTTGGTGCGGATGAAGCCCTGAACTCTAGTGACGCTATCTGAAACAGACTTTCGTCAGGAGGAGGAGACTCATGACTACTCGACTTTTCTCACGCCTTATTATCGGAATCACAATTCTGGGGTTGACCGCCGCACTGCTCTTCGACGGGTCTGCAAGTTCAGCTGCTGCCGGTAAGGGCGGATCCGCGCCTACCGCACCCACTAATCTCGCGGTTACAGCTATTACCGAAACCACGGTCAGCCTGTCGTGGAAAGGCTCGACCTCCAAGTCCAGTTTTTCCTACAAGGTTCGCATGTCTGACGTGAACAGCTCGTACAACACGCTGGCAACAGTGAGCCAGACGCAGACGACTTACACGGCGAAGTTCCTGTCGCCTGATACCAGTTACACGTTTGTCGTTTATGCCGTCGATGGGAACGGCAACAAGTCTGCGGACAGTAACGTGGTGAGCGGCCATACGCTTAAGGACCTGACACCGCCAACCACTGCCGTGTTACAAGCAGGGGTCCTCAGTCCCTCGGAGGTTCAGTTGACCTGGACCAGATCGACCGACAATGTTTCAAACAACTGCTGCGTCTATAGCTTCAACATGAACGGCAGCGTCATCACGCAAAATATCAACTGGACCACCGCTGCCGCTAATCAGCTTTCAGTCATCATCCGTCATATCCAGCCGGGTTCAACGAACTCATTCAGCGTCGGTGTCGGTGATTACTCAGGAAATATGTCCACGAGTAACGCTGTTAACGCGACAACTCCACCGAGCAGCGACACGTTACCGCCGACCGTTCCGACTAACCTACATCTCGTTCAGGACAATAGTTGTGGGGAAGTGTATCTCGGCTGGACAGAGTCAACTGATGGAGTGGATGCTCAAAGCAGTATTGAATACGAGATTTATGTAAACGGCGTGCTCAGTCCGCTGCCCGTTTCGGCGGGCGTGGACTTTGATTTCGTCTACGCGACTGCGTTTGGCGACAACACATTTACGGTGAAAGCGGTCGACCGCACCGGCAACAGTTCCGCGGCCAGCAGCCCTCTCAAATTGTTTCTGTGGCCGTGTTAGTGTGACATTACCTCGGCGTAAGCCTCACGTAATTAGTTCACACACCATGTGCAATCTAAGTGTGTCTGTGGTTAGATCTGCATGACTCCCGACACAGGCACGATTACCCATAGAAAAGAATGATTGTTGATGCAGGCTGAAACCCCTGAACTAGCCGGACTACTGGCGCGCGAACACGCCATGCGCCAGGAGACTGAGATCCTGCGAGATGCCAACATTGCGTTGACGCAGAATCTCAGTCTGGAAAGAGTACTCGAAACCCTGCTCGATTTTCTTGCCAGGCTTGTCCCTTACGACAGTGCCAACGTCATGCTGTGCACTCCCGATTGGCGCTTCGTGATCCGCGCGCTCCGTCGTTACGAGGGTTACCAGAACATCGAGACCACGCGTTCTATCGTTTTCGATGGCAGGAAAAATGCCCTGCTGAAACACATCTACACGACGAAACAAAGTCTGATCGTGCCTGACACGTACCATGAACCGGGCTGGGAATTCGTCGCCGGCGCCGATCATGTGCGGAATTGGATGGGCGTGCCGCTCGTCACGTCGGGTACGGTCATCGGCTTGTATTCGGTCGACAAGATCGAGCCTGAATTTTTCAAACCAGAGCATGCGCGGCTCGCCGAAACACTCGCCGCACAGGCAGCCATAGCGATTCAAAATGCGCAGTTGTTCGAGCAGAGCCAGCGTTATGTGGCTGAGCTCGAAGAACGAATAGCGGAACGAAAACGCGCGGAGACGGCGCTGCGCGAAAGCGAAGAGCGATATCGTGAGTTGTTCGAGAACGCCAAAGATGCGATCTACGTTCACGATCTCGAAGGGACGTACCTCAGCATCAACCGCGCGGCCGAGAAGCTTTCCGGATATTCACGCGAGGAGATTATCGGGCATAACTTCAAGGAGTTTGTGGCGCCTGAACATGCCAGGTACGTCCGCGATAGTTTCTGGAAGAAGCTCGCCCAAAAGGGCGAGACGACGTATGAAGTCGAGGTCATCGCGAAGGACGGCCGTCGCGTGCCGATTGAGATTAGTAGTCGTGCGATTTACGAAAACGGAGCGCTCGTCGGCGTGCAGGGCATGGCGCGCGACGTCACCGAGCGCAAGCTGGCCCAGGACGCGCTGCAAACGTTTTCACGCCAATTGATCGAGGCGCAGGAGGAGGAAAGGCGACGCATCGCGCGTGAACTGCACGACCAGATCGGCCAAATCCTCACCGCCGTCAAGATGAACCTGCACGCCGTGCAGCAGTTTTGTCAGGGATCGGAGGCCGGCTCCTACGTCAAGGACAACATCGAAGCGGTCGACGAAGCGCTGCGCCTCGTGCGCGATCTCTCAGTTGATTTGCGCCCGCCCATCCTCGATGACCTGGGTTTGACGACAGCACTGCACTGGTATGTCGATCGTTACACGAAGCGCACCGGGCTCAGCGTCGACGTTCTAATCGATTTGCCGGACGAGAATGAACGCTTCTCGCGTGAGCTCGAAACGGCGTGTTTCCGCATCGCGCAGGAGGCGTTGACAAACGTCGTGCGCCACGCAAAAGCGACTCATGTCGTAGTCCGGCTTACCAGAGACGCCGCTTCTCTGCTGCTCACAGTCAAAGACAATGGCGTCGGCTTTGACATCGAACGACTTCGCAAACGGGCGCCGCGCGTCGCCACTCTCGGACTCATCAGCATGCAGGAACGAGCCTACGCCGCCGGCGGCACTATCGAGCTCGACTCAGTTCCCGCCAGCGGCACTGAAATTCGCTTCAGCCTGCCGCTCGACGCGAAATCACCGGATTACACTGCCGGCAAACAACCTGGTCCATCTCGTGTTCCAGTATTCTGAGAGGCACGGATCGTGTGCTCGGGCGTGGTTCGGAGTTTCTTGCGAGCCAGACTTCATGTTGCGCTGCGCGTAACGTGGCCGGATGGTGACCAAATATGTCGCAGAGATCGATCCGCGAATCTCTCATCGCCTTGAGCCACTCCTCGTAAACAAATTTCTGCGCCGCGGGCGACACGCGATGAATACCGCTGTTGCGACCGAGACCTGCTTCGCAAAACTCGAGATAAATGCGCGCCTGAATCAGTGCTGCCAGTAACCCGCCAGTCTCGAGTTGCACGATGTGTGTCGGCACTGCCGTGCGCGCTCGCGAAACAAAATTGTACGGGTATCCCAGATAGGCAATCTGAATCGGACCGCACGGACCGTGTTCAGAGCTGATGTCCCAGGTATCAGGAGCGACGTTAAAATCCGGCTTCGTCGTCAAATCGTTGATGATGGGACCAAACTCCTGATCACCGCCCGAAGCACTGACGAGTTTTATTCCTGGCCTGTGCTGTAGCGGCCAATTGTTCTGAAATGGATTACGACCGGAACAACCGATTACGTAATCACAGCGCACCATCAATTCTTCGAGCGACTCTACTGGGCTCACATGACTCCGCAGCGCAGGCGCGATTTCCAGACACTCGCGCGGATCGTAATACAGCACGCGGCGGCCTTCGCGAACCGCGAGGTTTGCGGCGGCGCCGCCGATGCTTCCCAGGCCGATGATGCCGAGCTGTTTCTGTTTGCGATCGTGAAGCTCGTTCGCGAGTCTGTCGATCAAGCATTGCGAAAAGAGCGGGCCGCCGATTTCCAGTTTCACGGCTGCCCTGGCCCAGGCGAACACCGCAAACGATGGCGGCTTCTCTTCAAACCGAAACATGCCGAGCGACGTTTGTTCGACGCCGCACATCGCATAGCGTTGCAGTAGTTCAGGCGGCGCGCTGGTAATGCACATGCCGCCGTCGTCGAGAACGAGGACACGTTTGATGCGACGGCCGGCGAGTTTTTCAGCGGCGACCTGCCAGAGTTTTTCGGTGTCGTGTGCAAAGTAGTCGTCGAATTTTCCCGGCTCAGGCATCGTGGTCTCGACGACGGTGATGCCCTGGCTTCGTAGTGTTTCGATTACTGGACGGCTGTTTGAGTAGACCTTGCCAAGCGCGAACATGTTTTGACGGCTCAAACCCAAGCCGGCAATGGTGTCGAACAGATCAATGGTCTGTTCGAGCATGTGTTGTACGGCGACGAGCGCCGTGTCTTCACCAAAACTGAAAAACGCTGATTTGGCACGTTCGAATAGAGATTGGGTTACTTCGAGAGTGTGTGTTTGTGAGCGTGGCATAACTTATTTGCCCGCCGGGTGAATAGTTGAAAAAACCTCTGGAGTTCGGGAGGCAATCTCGAGAACTGAGGAGAGGCAGTGGTCGGCCTGCCGGCGGTACATCCTTTTGGCGTGTTAGATGTCAATTGTGGTGTTCCGGTACCCACGGATCACGCAGATTTATGAGCTAATCAGTGTAATCTGTGGATAGAAGGTGTGGGCGCGCCTTGACACCTTAAAAGCCTGACTGCTAATCTACGCGGTCTTTTTCTGCCTGAAATTCGAGACTGTATACATTACAAAGGAGTTGTTTTGAGCAGCGAATCTGGTTTTCTTTTCACCTCTGAGTCAGTCACTGAAGGCCATCCAGACAAAATCTCCGACCAAATTTCTGATGCGGTGCTTGACGCGGCATTGACTGTCGACCCGAAGGCGCGCGTGGCCTGCGAAACGCTGGTGACCACCGGCCTCGTAGTTGTCGCCGGCGAAATTACCACCGATGCGGTGCTCGATTATTCCAAAATCGCACGCGAGACGATCCGCGAAATCGGCTACACGCATTCGAGCTATGGCTTTGATTGCGACACTTGCGCCGTCTTGTCTGCACTCGACCGACAATCGCCCGATATCGCAATGGGAGTCGATACTGGCGGCGCCGGCGACCAGGGGTTGATGTTTGGTTATGCCTGCAACGAGACGCAGGAGTTGATGCCGCTGCCGATTCAGTTGGCGCACCAGTTGACGCGGCGTCTGTCGGAAGCGCGCAAATCAGGCGAACTGCCATATCTTCGTCCTGATGGAAAGTCTCAAGTAACGGTTGAATACCGCGACGGCAGGCCATTCCGGCTCGATGCCGTCGTGATTTCTTCCCAGCACGCGGACGACGTCACGAACGAGCAACTGCGCTCAGAAATCCAGAAACACGTAATCGAGCACACCGTCTCTCCTGAACTACTCGACAAAGACACGAAGTATCACATTAACCCGACGGGCAGGTTTGTCACGGGCGGTCCGAAGGGCGATGCGGGCGTCACCGGCCGCAAGATCATTGTCGACACCTACGGCGGTTACGCACCACACGGCGGTGGCGCTTTCTCGGGCAAGGATCCGACGAAGGTTGATCGTTCCGCCGCTTACATGGCGCGCTATATCGCCAAAAACATTGTCGCCGCCGGACTGGCGGACCGCTGCATGGTCCAACTCGCCTACGCTATCGGCGTTGCCGATCCCGTTTCCGTGTATGTCAACACTGAAGGCAGCGGACGCGTTAGCGATTCAGTTTTGTCGAAGCTCGTGCGAGACAATTTCGAATTGACGCCACGCGGCATCATCGAGTCACTCAACCTGCGCCGGCCTATTTATAAGGCCACGGCTGCATATGGTCACTTCGGTCGTCATGAAGACAGCTTTACCTGGGAGAAGACCGATAAGGCCGAAGCCCTGCGCGCAAGCGCTGGGGTCTAAAATTTCATCATTGAGGAATCTGCAAATATGAGTTCTGCACCATCCGTCGAATTCGACGTGAAAGACCTTGCCCTGTCGGGCCATGGAAGACAGCGCATCGAATGGGCCGAGCGTGAGATGCCCGTTCTTCGTCTCATCCGCGAGCGGTTTGCGGAAGAGAAACCTTTGACCGGCGTTAAGCTGGTCGCGTGTGCTCACATCACCACTGAAACCGCGAACCTCGCGCGTGCACTGCAAGCGGGCGGCGCTGAAGCAGTTCTGATTGCATCGAATCCGCTTTCCACTCAGGACGACGTAGCGGCAGCGCTCGTCAATGACTGGGGCATTCCTGTTTACGCAATCAAAGGCGAGACGACCGAGACTTACAATCGTCACGTCAGGACCGCACTCGATACACACCCGGACATCATCATCGACGATGGTTCCGACGTGGTCGCGACGTTATTGAAAGAACGGCCTGGCCAGGTCAAGGAAGTCTTCGGTTCGACTGAAGAAACAACCACCGGTATTCAGCGTCTCAAAGCGATGGAAACCGCGGGCGTGTTGCCCTTCCCTTCGATCGCGGTAAACAACGCGCAGACCAAGCACTTCTTCGATAACCGTTACGGCACGGGCCAATCGACGCTCGATGGCATCATTCGCGCGACGAATATCCTGCTCGCTGGCCGCACGCTCGTCGTCGTTGGTTATGGCTGGTGCGGCAAGGGCGTGGCCCTTCGCGCGCGTGGCATGGGGGCGAACGTTGTCGTGACCGAAATCGATCCGATCAAGGCAGTCGAAGCGGTGATGGATGGATTCCGCGTGATGCCGATCAGCGAAGCGTCAGCGATCGGGGATATCTTCGTGACTGTCACCGGTAATCGTCACGTGATCGACGCTGAACATTTCTCGCGAATGAAAGACGGCGCGATCGTCTGCAACAGCGGACACTTCGATCTCGAGCTGAATCTCGTTGCGTTGCGCGAGCTGTCGGGAGATCCGTCAATGATTCGGCCGTTCGTCCAGGAGTACAAGATGCAATCGAATGGTCGCCGCATCATCGTGCTGGGCGAAGGCCGCCTGATCAATCTCGCGGCCGCCGAG
>DATNDM010000218.1:0-5921 GCA_035553235.1 Pyrinomonadaceae bacterium
AACGTGTCGCCCGCGGACGCATACGCGTTCGTGTACGACTTGCCATACTGGTAGCTCGCCTGGAAGCGAAGCCCGGCCGATAGTCTGCGACGGACTTCGATTACGCCCGCGTCAAACCAGCTCTTTTCACTGTTGTCGAACAGGTAGCAAAAACCGAACGTGCTCGGACAATTGTGAACGAAGTTAACTGGCTTTGCGGCTTGCGAGCCCGGGCCTACACCCGCGACGAGCGTGTTGTCTCTAAACGCGCCATCCAGCGCATTGGCCAACGCTTGAACCTGCGGGTTCGCCGGATTGAGAAAACCGATAGCTCCGGTACCGCCGAGACCCGTAAACTGCGAGCTGGTGTAGTTCGCAGCGACGTTCGGGTCACGATTGTTCCCGGAAAAGTACGAAAGGAAGATCGGAAGTGGACTCGTACCAGTGCCCGGACCAAAGTACGCGAATGTTGGCTGGCGGTTGTTTGTTGGGCACGGATTTACGTTCGTAGAACAAACAAAACGGCCGGCGTTAATGTTCGCGATCAGGTTCTGCTGTGCGACTGCGAACTCTCTACCAAAACCATTCTCAATCGCATTGATCTCATCGATACGATACTGCGATTGCAGGTCTTTGCCGCGGTTTCCGATGTAGCGAAATTCAACTACGGTATCTCGACCGAGCTGACGCTGATAACCGAAACTCCAGGAATCAACGTACCCCGAGTGGAAATCTGGTGAAAATCCAAACGTCGCATCGTTATCCGGGTCAACCGCACGCGGGAATACGGGCTGCGTTGGGAATACCGGTGGCGAAAGATTCGGATTACCTGGGGTCCTGAAGAGCGTCCCGGGGACAAGGATGTTGGCGGGGTTGCTAGCCGTAGCACTGCGGGCGAGTCCGAACACGCCGCCCGGATTCAGGCCAAGACTGTTCTCAACGATGAGCGTACCCTCACGAATGTAAGAACGCGAGAAACCACCGCGGAGAACTCCATTACCATCACGTCCGAAAACACGACCCAGGGGGCCACCGAAGTTTGGACTCCAAACCGCGCCAACGCTGGGCGCAAAGTTCTTCATGTCGTTCCGGAAGGCTCTTTCACCCAGGTTGTTGAGGCGGAACGTTGGTTCTTCCCCAGTTAAAGTACCTGGACTGAAGAGATTGCCTACACCCGAAACGTCATAAAGCATCGTTGGGTCGCTCAGGATCGCGTAGTTGGTGCTGTTCATCTTCGCACCAAGCTGCGGCTGCCATCGGATACCGTAGGTGAGCGTCAGGTTAGAGCGCGCACGCCACGAATCCTGGGCAAAGAGACCGTTAGTGTTTTCCTCGATTTCGAAATGGCGTGAACTATTAAGTCGATAAGTTCCATCGGGATCGAGGTAAACGTTTCCAGCGTTGAATGCGCTAATGCGACCGGTAATCGTGGCATAAACTGCGCGAGCATTAGCAAGCTCAGTTGCGTTCGCACCTGGAATGTTCGCTGCCGAAAACACGCTGGTCAGTGCTGTATCCTGTGCGATCGAACCAAAAGTTACTGTGGAAACAACCGGGTTGACAGAGTCAGAGATCGTTTTGATGTTCTTTATCTGTCCACCGAAAGTCATCGTGTGAGTACCCTTGACCCACGTGACGTTATCCGTGAAGTCCGCGGTCGGCGAGCTTCTCGTGCTGAAAGCATTACGGATCGTCAAACCGGTCAAACCTGAACCGAGAGCGATGTTGAACCCGGCTTGAGTCTGCGGCCAAAAGTCTCGTCCGCCAACCAGGTCGAATCTCGAACTGCCGCCGAGCCAACCCGCCAACTGCGCATAGCGGAATTGATTGACAACAGTGCTGCCGAAGCTCGAACGGAGACCGATCGAGAGCGAGCGGCGATCTGAATTCTGCGTGCCTGCGTTTGCGATACCCGGGAAGGTCGGATCGACGTTGTTCAGGAAGTCAACATTGGATCGGAAAGGTTGATCATTCCAAATACCTTCGATCTGATGGTTCTTCGTGATGTTGCCGTCCATGCGGAGCACGAGGAACCGGCGGCGCTGCTGGCCATCATTCGAAAAAGTGAACGGCTGGCGGAACCACAGGTTGCCTGTTCCGAGGGGCTGGAAAGTACCCTTGACTCCCGTTGCCGAGCGGATGGTGCTCAGAATGCTGATGACCGTGGGATCGACCGTGTTCGGAAGACCATTTGCGCCGGCGAGGTTAAGTACGTTGATTGAGTTGGCGCCGTTGGCGCCATAACGGAAGATGCCGTTCTGAGCATCAGCCGTCAGGACCTGGCGAGTTCGCACGGGTGAAGTTTCGTTCAGGTGGAAGCGCTCGTAGTTAAAGAAGAAATACGCTTTCCCTCTACCCGATTCAAACATCGGACCACCTTCACCGAAGTTTGGCAGCGGAATTGGGCCACCAAAGCTGCCGCCGAACTGGTTCAAGCGGAGTTTGTTCTTCGGCTGGTTCTGATAGTTGTTTTGGAAGTTCGCTGTATTGAGACCTTCATCGCGGTGCTGCTCGAAAGCGCTACCGTGATAGTCATCAGTTCCACGACGAGTTGCGAATCGGATACCGACTGCGCCGTCACCCGAACTCTCCGCACCTGGAGTTGCGGTTGAAACTGTCACTTCATCGATTGCATCAATGCGTGGACGAATAAAAGTGAAGAATCCGTCGGACGATTTCAGGAAGTTGTCCTGCACGTCCACACCGTCGATCTGAATGGTGAGCGCGCTCTTCGGCAGACCATTGATTGACGACGTTCGGACCACGCCCGTGGTGGTCGTACCAGGTAACGTGGTGACGAGATCGAGAGCATCACGTGATTGAATCGGCGTCTCAAGAATCTGCCGACCCGTGATCGTTGTGCCCACTGTTGCCGTTTCTGTCTGCAGCACTTCAGCGCCGGAAGCAACAACAACTGTCTCGTTGATGTTGCCGGGTTCGAGTTGCGCATTGACGGTGGCCGGGGTTGCAACGTCGACCTTGACGTTCTGAATCACGGCTGTCTTAAAACTCGGCGCAGTGATCGTCACGGTGTATGTCGGAGTACCTGCCGGAACACCGGGGATCGTATACCCGCCGTCACCCTTGGTAACAGCCGTGTATTGCTGGCCCGCTTCTCCCTTGACAGTGACGTTCGCGCCAGGAACAACCGCCCCGGTTTGATCAGTCACAGTGCCGGAGATGGAGCCGGTCGTCTGGGCTTGAATAACGATCTGGCAAGTCACTAAGACCAGAATCGCCATCAAGATCGTGGTGGACTTTCTCATTTTCCCTCCTAACAAATTATGGTATTGAGCGTGGTGCTGGACTCGCCGCACAAGAGCCTTAAGACTGGATAACGCGGTCCCTTAAGAAAACTCGGTTAAGCTTCCCGGTAGTAAGTGCCCCGGGGGCTGAGATCTACAATTTTTCTCTTAACCCACTTTAGGACCGCGAGGAGCGCTCTAGTCTCCTCCGAATCGGAGGGTGCGTGCGAGCGTAGAGATATGGCAAACCCTATGCCCTTTTCGCCGCATTCAATTTTGCAGGTAAATGTACGATTTATTCGACAATAGCCGACCAAAATTTCGGAGAAAACTTGGAGCTTCTGAATTCCACAACCTGTTTTCCGTATCCGCTTTCGTGATGCTTCGGCATGGCCTTCGCGAGGTTTTCCTGCCTTTTACGGACTCTAATCATTTAGGCCGACTTTACGACTTCGAATTCGAAGTGCAGCTCCTTGCCACGAAAAATTGTTGACAGGTAAAACTCCCAAAATTTCCTCGTGAACCGCATTGAAGGAAAGCGCTGATCGAGATTAACGACAAACTCTAATCCCAATGCGCGCCAGAGATTCGCGAGACTCACATGCGTCAACACCGGCTTCAGCTCTGCTGTCGTGTAAAACGGAAACGGCGTGCGTGAAGGAATGAAGCACGTGAACGAATAACTGTTGAAGTGATTTCGGTGAGTTGGATCTGTTGCCCAATCCGGATTCGAATAGTGAGGCGTGACAATCTTTATCTTGCCGCCAGGTTTCGTGATGCGATGCAGTTCATTCACGAAACCAAGCACGTCAGGAACATGCTCGATCACGTGACGACAAATGATCTCTTCGAATTCATTATCAGCGAATGGGTATGGAAACGTTCCGAGATCGTGAATGACGTCAGCATGACTCAAACGGTTTGCATCGATGCCGATCGCTCCGGGGAATTTGTTTTGACCACAACCTACGTCGAGGATCTTTTTCTCGGTCGATGTGGTTCTTGAGACAGCGGTCATGCGTGACTTTGAGTGAGCAGAGTTGCCAGGTCTTGCAGGTTGATCGCGTGAACAGGCTGGCCCAACTCACGTGAAACTTCGTTGACGTTCATGCCATCCAACATGATCGAATCATCACTCTTCAGCATCTGCTTCGGTATGCAAACAAACTCGCCGGCAACTCTTGCACGCGCGCTTAACAGATCCTGGCCGGTCAACAAACCAGCAACTGAAACATCGCCGCCGAAGTAACTATTCTCCAACGGCTCGACGATTAAACGCGTTCCGAATTGCGCGTTGAACTTGTCGATCATCTTCTTCAACACTGGGGCGAAGAGCGTGCCCGTGAAGATCGTTCCCGATGTTTTGTTCGCGCTGGTCCAACCATCACGTTCGAGACGTCGCACGACCTTCGCAAACTCGTTCGCAAATGAACGCACCATGCCGACACCGTCTTCGATTTGCGGATAGTCGCCGTAATGCGATCGTCCGGGAATGCGCCGGCCCGCGCGCAGGTAGATCTCGTCTCCCAACAGCGCGAAGTTCGTGCCCAGCGTCGTGTGCAGCTCTTTCTGAATCTCAGTGACTTGATCGATCACTTCACGACAGAACTCCGGCGTCACTCGTGTCAGCCGTGGATCAGTATTGTAACGAGTTAGACCAAGCGGCACGATCGCAACACTCGTGATGCGCGGATACTCAGCTGCCAAATCGAAGATCGTCTTGCGCAAGACTTCCCTGTCGTTGATTCCCGGACACAACACAACCTGCGCGTGCAGTTCGATTTCAGCGTCGAGCAGGCGCGCGAGTTTCGTCGAAATGTCCGCGCGCTGTTTGTCGATGCCGAGCATGTAAGCGCGCACGTCGAGATCCGTGGCGTGCACGGAAACGTACTGCGGCGAGAGTCGCTGTTCGACGATGCGACGCATCTCGTCTTCAGTGATGGAAGTCAGCGTGGTGTAGTTGCCGTACAGGAAAGAAAGACGAACGTCCTCATCCTTTATGAATAGCGACGGGCGCGCGTCGGCAGGATTGCCGTTACAAAAACAGAAGATACATTCGTTTGCACACTGGCGCGGAACGATTTGCTCGAACGAGAGCCCGAAGTCTTCGCCTTCGTCTCGCTCGAGTTCGACTTCCCAGTCTTCGCCGCCCTTCTTCCGGACCTCCAGCACCAACTCGGTTTCGCCCGCAGTCTGAAAACGAAAGTCGAGATAGTCGCGCACCACACGGCCGTTGACCTTGATTATTCGGTCTCCACTTTCGAGATCCATTTCCGCGCCCAAACTGCCGGCCGCAACATCGCAGATCTCGACGCCGCGGCGACGAATGTTGGTAACGGCTGGTGTGACGGCAAACTCGTACATGCAAACATACTGTGCCATAGATCCTCGCGGAGGAAAAATCAGGAAATCGACGGCCATTGAGCTTTTCCTGTACCGAGTTGTTTGATTGGCTTTGCCCGAAAAGTCTGATTTCTCTGTGCAACCTCTGTGTTCTCTGTGTCTCTGTGGTTGTTTTTACGAACAATTCCTTAACCACAGAGGCACAGAGAACACAGAGGTTGCACAGAGAAGAAGTCCGATAGGGACTTTTCGGGCAAAGCCTGTTTGATTTCAAGCATTTGCCCTGCTTATGAAAAACTTAACTTTGCTCCCGCTTCTCGCTGCTTTCGTTTTCGCGTCGTTTGTCACTGCATT
>DATNDM010000219.1:0-5857 GCA_035553235.1 Pyrinomonadaceae bacterium
AGAAAGACGAGCAAACTTCGTTTCACTGATATCTCCATATGCTGGAAATGGATGTCGGTAGTGGGGAAAAGGTTATCCTGTTTATCCTGAAAAATCTTGTAAATCCTGTAAACGACGGTTATCCGAGTCACGCATTGTACAGGATTAACAAGATTTACAGGATTAACGAGGTCATTTTCGAATCATGGAGCGGGCCTTTTGCCGGAGGGCGGTGCGATAGACGGCGGCGTCAGCGCCGGCCGCATTAGACAACCATTGAATGCGCGGAGTGCCGCGTGGGGTGGTTTCGCCGGTCATCTGCGCCGAGTAAGTGCGCTTGTCATTGGGTACAAACAGGATTAGTCGCCGGAGGCTGCGGCTCTCACTCGAATCCTTCCCGGTAAACATCAACTCCGGATATCCGTCTTCATCAGCGTCGACGAGTTCGGCGTTCCAGTTCGCGTGACTGAATCCCTCGGTGTCGAGGCGTCCCTGTGCACTGAGTCGAAACTTGCCGTCGCGTTTCTGAAGCAGCATGTAATTCGTCGTGCCGGCTTTGTGCTGGTTGTTGATGGCGACGATTGCCGGACCAGAGTCAGTGTCGACGATCTCGAGATCGCCGAGCGTTCCCTTAACAAAGCGCGCCGCGATTTTGCGTGCTTGTTGAAGTGTTAACGGCTCGACTGGTTTCGGATTTTCGCGCGCTTCGGTTGTGCCACCGGATGGCGCACTCGAGTCGTCGCGCCACGACGCAGGTTTCCACTGCGCTTGCGATGCGGCGACTGGAAACGCGTTGTTCGGAATGTGTGGCTCAGGCGCGCTCTGGCCCGTGTAACCCCAGGCAAGAAGCGCGCTGAAAGTCGTGACGATGAGTGCCGGCGCGCCCACGCGAAACATCAAACCGCGTCCCGCATCCGCAGCCGCGACCATCGACGACATCGGATCGGCATGAGCCACCGGACCGTCTGGTCGCACCAGGCTGCGCTCCAGGAGCACCTTCGCCATCGCCGCTGTGCGCGGCCGATCCTCAGGTCGCTTGGCGAGCAAACTGTGAACGGCGAGTGCAAGCGCGCGCGGAACGTCCGGTCGCAATCTCGGCAACGGCGGCGCCGCAGCAGTTGCTTGTTTGACTAACAACGCCGATTGCAGCGGATCGACGAACGGCGGCCGGCCGGCAAGCATTTCATACAACAACACGCCCAGACTGTAGAGATCGCTGCGCGCGCCGACACGCTGTCCTAAACACTGTTCCGGCGACATATAACGCGGCGTTCCGACTAGCTGGCCCGAACCCGTGCTCGCGTGTGTCGCAGTTGATTCCGCTGACGACGCCAAAACTTTTGCGACACCGAAATCGAGGACGCAAACACCTCGTTTGCCGAGCAGTATGTTTGACGGTTTCAAATCACGGTGCACGATCCCGAGGCGATGTGCTTCTTCGAGCACGTCGCAGATCTGCGTCGCTATGTCGATTGCGTCAGTAAACGAAAAGCGGCCTTGGCGGTTGAGTGCTTGTGAGAGTGTTTCCCCTTCAACGAACTCCATCACGATGAAGTGACGGCCATCGGGCAGATTTCCGGCGTCGAAGATCATCGCGGCGTTCGGATGGCGCAGCTTGGCCATCGTGCGCGCTTCACGCAGGAAGCGATCGGACACGTCGGTGTCCGCGGCGAATTCAGGCCTGATGATTTTAACTGCGACCGGACGTTCGAGATCGAGGTGCGTGGCGAGGTAGACCGTGCCCATGCCGCCGGTCCCGATTTCGCGTTCTATTCTGAATCTGCCAGCGATAAATTGGGGGACATCCATATCTGACCTTCCTCGGGTTAAAAGGTCGCAACGCAAATTCGCTTGTGGACTGGTTGGGGGAAAGAGGCCCGCCAGTGTAACACAATCCGTGTTATCCGTGGTTTATTTATCTAAACCGGGATGAACGCCGGGTACGTTCGGGATCCAGAAGACCTGCCCGTTGATCTCGAGGCTGCGGAGCCCGTGTTTAGGCAAGTCTTTCTCCTTCAGACCAAGATACGTGAAGTGAGGCAGATCACTCAGCACGGTCTGGAACCAACCATGCTTTGCCATGATCTCGCGTACGCGCGGGTTGTCAAACTCGTTCACATCAAACGCGAGCATCGCGATGTGCTGCGACGCGCCCGGTGCGGCGATCGAATAGAGAATCGATTTCGAAAGGTCTTTGCTGAAGTAGACCCCGCTCTTCTCGAGCTCCAAAACCTCCGCGACCTGTTGTGAAAGCGGGAGGCTGCGCATGCGCGCGACCTGCTCCTGGGTAAGCCGTCCCTGCGACTGCCAATAGTCGAGCGCGGGCTCGAAGCGCGAATTCCAAAGACGCACGCTGTCTTCGTAGTTGCGTCGCCCGGCTTCGGCGCCGTCGCGCGGCGTGATATCGAGGCCTTCTTTCTGCGCTTCTTTGCGCGCGTCTCTCAGGCTTTTGAGCGCCTCGGGCTGGAGTTCGACTTCGTCGTACCCGATCACTTCGGCTTCGAAACCCGCGGCATCCTGGAATCTCGTGACCTGCTCTTCCGTCGTGAAAATACAGACTGGCGGTGGCGTCACTTTCTTATTAGCGACAAAGATCGCGCCGTACTCTTCGAGGATGCGCCGCGAAACTGGATCGGCCGGCGGACAAACCGAGTCGAGCTTGATTTTGCGTTTCTTGAGGGCCTTCGCGAGTGCTTCGTAAAAAGGGGCCGGTTCTTTGAGGTCGTTTCCGTCGAGCGTTGCAGTAATGGGCTGTGTTGACATTTTAGTCGGTATGGCGCTCGCGAAAGCTCGACAGACGATGACGAGAATCAGGCTCGTCAGTATACGACTTACGCGACGGGAACTCAGGCGACCCTCCAAAGCGCAGAAGATGATAGATGTGGCCGATTGAGGCGGTCAACAGGCGGCTAACTATGCTAGGCTCGGCGGGCGCACGATTCGGCTATGAAAGCGGCGGATTTGTTTACAGAGTTGACAGCACTTTACCGCAAGCACGACTGGCAATTGCGGCGTGCATTGCTGCGGCCTGAGACGCGCGTTGAGCTTCAATCAGTGTTGCCGGATGGCGTGGTGATTAAAGAAGCTGAGTTTGATGCGTTGTGGTTTTCTCGTCCATCCTACGACGATCGCGAGGCGTGGGAGCTGAGATTGCTGGCGCAGACGCAGTATGCGTTGTTTGAGACTTTCGAAGCAGATGAAACTGACAAAGAGCGCGATGATGTGCGACTGGAAATGGAAGCGCGACTCCGAGAATATTTAACGGCGGATAAGCGCGGCTAGAAACGCGAATTTATTGCTTACCCATCTTCACCGGGATCTCGAGCTTCTGGAGCGGATCACCTTCCTTCTCTCCCGGACGCATGATCGTTAACGTCACGGTGCTGTAAGGCAGTGCGCGGCGCACGCGCATCAGCAACTCATCGCTCGTGCGAATCGGAATTCCATCCCAGGCAATGATGATGTCGCCTTCTTTGACGCCCGCAAGATCCGCGGGGCGGCTGCGCAAGACTGTTCCGAGTTTCACGCCGTAGAGTTTTGTTCCGGGCACCTGCACTCGCTCTGCATCACCATCTTCGTAACCGAAAGCCCCTTTGCCCTCGGGACGCCGGTCAAACTCGCGCGTCAAACGCCGGTTATCTTCCATCGAGATGGTTGTCAATTTCGCCGTCTTCTTCTGACCGTCGCGCAGGTATTCGACGTCGACTGTCTTCCCGATCGGCGTCTTCGTCATGAGCTCTTCGATTTGATCATCGTTTTGAATCGGTTGACCGTCAAAACTAAGGATGATATCGCCGCCGACCAGGCCCGCTTGATCCGCGGGGCCGCCGGGTGTCGTGACCGCGTTGAAGATCACGCCCTGGTCAGTGTTATCAAAGCCGTCGACTCCAATGTAAGACTTAACAACTGACGTGCGCGACACGATGCTCGTGTTATTTCGGATCGGTGCAACTAACGCCGTGAACGCAGCGGCACAGACGAAAAAAACCAGCAGCCCGACGAAGATCCAGGACATACCGCTGATGCGACGCTTCTTCTTCGGCGCGACGGCGGAGTCGGCGACCGCAGTGCTCGGGTACTGGCCGCCGGCAAAGCCTTCCATATTTCCTGTGAGACGAAACCCGCAGTTCCGGCAAAAGCGCAGTTCCGCCGGCATCGTCGAATGGCAGTTTGAGCAAACTGTTTCTGTTAACTGCGACATAGCGGATCCACCTATTCCTGGAGTTTACGCGAAGAATACACGGCCAGGTTCTATACGCCAAATACTGTTTTCCGGTTGCATCCTGGCTGCGCGCGAGGCTTTGCACAAAAAGTTGGTGACATTGCTTTTCTCTGCGCCACCTCCGCGTTCTCTGCGTCTCTGCGGTGAGTTATTGCTGAATTAGTTAACCGCAGAGACGCAGAGAACGCAGAGGTGGCGCAGAGAAATCAATAATTCGGCACTTTTTGTGCAAAGCCTGCGCGCGATAGACTTCCCGTCATCAAAGGGCAATAATCAGTTACAAAGAAAAAAGCTCTCAGGGAGGATGTTATTGTGGAAATTACCAAAGCACTCGCCGCTCTCCAGCCGCTTTACGGCAAGGACAACGTGGAGATTATCACGACGGATGGCAGGCGGGTGCGCGGTACAGTGCGGAGCATGAAGACCACTCAGGCCCTCACGACGCCGAGTGTGAAGATGGAGATTGCGAATGGCCAGATCGTGAAGATTCCGTTCCCAACCATCGCGGAGATCAAGGATCACAACATTGGTTAGCCGCGGCTAAAATTTCCTGTTTTTGGGGTCTTGACGTATAGTACGCCGTTCTATGACATTGCCCCTCAGCATCGACGACTTCGGAACCCGCATTGCCAGCGTCTGGTCTGAGCTTCGCCCCTCGACCCGCGGACTCGTCGAACGAGCGTTACAGGCCGCCTTAACCGGAACTCAAACGACACGAAACTTTCAGTACGATGTGCGCGCGGATCTCGAACTCAGCCGCTTCCTCGCAGCGCTCGACGAGCGCGCCGCGGAAAAGACGAACGTCCTCGATGCCGAAAAGAATGGAAAGCTGAAATCGATCGCGGAGACGTGCGCGGCAGTGCTTCTCGAAAAGACCGAATCAGCCGAAGTCTTCACGCAACTCGTCCGCCGTGCCGAGACGCAAAGAGACTACGGCCGCATAGACACACTCGCCGACGCGCTCACCGCGCGCTTTCCGCCCAGCGAGATCTGCGAGCTTGCGCGCTCTGAAGACAAGATCGTCCGTGAGCTCGCGAACGAAGCACTCGCGCGCTGTCCGGTTTCGAAGTTGACTGCGTTGCTGAACGATCCTGTTGACTCCGAGACAGCCCGCGCTGCTCTGCGGCGGCAGATTGTCGAGTATGGATCAGACGACGCCCGCCAGATCCTCAACGTCCTGGATCAGGTCGAAGAGTTTTAGCCACAAAAAGGCACAAAAGCACAAACTGAAAAGAAAAACAGTTTGTGCTTTTGTGCCTTTTTGTGGCTAAAACTCGCTTATCGAATGGAGGCGCTCGACGACCTGGTCGATGAGCCAGTTTGGAGTTGAAGCGCCCGCAGTTACACCGACTTTCTTCACGCCCTTCAAATCAGCCGGATTGATCTCGGCAGGAGTCTCGATCAGAAAACTCTTCGTGCACTGCTCCTCGCAAACCGCCAGCAACTTGACGCTGTTTGATGAATGACGACCGCCGATCACGTAGAACGCGTCTACTTGTCCGGCGAGTGCCCGTGCCGCATCTTGTCGATCGCGCGTCGCCGAACAGATCGTGTTGACGACTTGTGGCTCGGTGTCAGCTTTCTCACGAACCGCTTCCGCCACATCCAAAAACGTCTGCAACTTGATCGTGGTCTGTGAAACTACAAGCGGCGCAC
>DATNDM010000220.1:0-5867 GCA_035553235.1 Pyrinomonadaceae bacterium
TCGGGTCAGTACAGGGAGCGGTAGCGACCTGGTCCGTGATTAGCATGCGAGATTCCTAACGATTCCTGATTCCCATCGTTTGACCAGGTCGCTACCGCTCCCTGTACTGACCCGATCCACGAATGATTTTGGACTTTTAAGGCAAATCTTCACTACACCCGCTCTCTAAATAGTTCCTTTGTACTACTCCTCTGTCCGAGATCTCTCCTATCCCACTCGCCCCCGATCCACGAAAAATGTCCCTCCAAAAAAGGGAGGGCCGGCTCATGCGCGAGAGTTTCAACTCCTGCTATCTTCCGAGTGTGGATCCTACCGCGTGGGCGGTCCTGGCCACTGCCAAGTGCAATCCGCCTGAGTAGCTTCACTCAAGTGCTATTCAACAATCGCGCTGCAACCCACACAGTTCTCGCAGCCGAAGAAAGACACACATGCAAACTCCAACTGCCGCAAAGCGTGGGCGCGAGAGAGGTGCCAGCATCGTCGAACTGGTAATTGTTCTGGCCATCGGAGGTGTCATCACTGGGTTTGCCGTCATGCAGATCAAAGGATCACGTTCCGCCTTGCGCGTACAGAATTCCGTGCGACAGCTTGCGTCCTACATGGAGAAAGCGCGAATCGACGCTGTTCGGCGCCACGGGACGTCGACCGTGACTTTTTCCGACACCAGGACGTATTCAGTAACGATGGACTTCAATAATATCGGCAGTCCGACCACCCGCACGTTTACTTTTCAGCAAGGCGTCAACTTAGCCAGCTCGGAGCTACCCAATGTCACGTTCAACTGGCGCGGCCGCACCCTAACAGCCGGTTCCAACTGTGTGACGACCTTTGCGGTCAGTGACACGATGGACCACGGTTTGAGCGTAGATGTCTCCGGGTCGGGTGACGTAACGGTAGAAAATCAGCAACCAACGCTGCCGAACGTCACTTACAACAACACCGTAAGCTCGTCGGACAGTATTAACACCCGCGAGGTCGTTTCCGGCACATCAGCGTCAGACAACACTCCGTGCATGGATCTCTCCGGTGGTGGCATCGGCGCTGACTCAGGCTCACCTTCCTGCACCATCCACGTAAATTCATCAAGTATCAGCATCAAAAAGAATGGCGGCGCGACGGGCAGCGTGGTCGTCAGCATGAATAACCCGAGTCTGGTAGTGGCTTCATTTCCGTCTAACCTGACGGTTTCTCCGGCTTCGCAAACCGTTTCCAGCGGTCAAACCTTCTCGATCGTTTCCAAAAACACCTTGCGTGGCCCATACAACGTGACCTTCACTTCACAGTGCGGCTCCTCGATCACTGTCAAAGTAAACGTAACCAATTAATTTCCGCACCGAGGCAGACCTCATGAAAAATCACAAACACGCTCACGGCTTTACCTTAATTGAAACCTGTATCGCGATGGTGATCATGATGATCGTTGTTTGCGGCGTACTGCCCCTGGGTGTTTACGCGCTCAAGTACAACTCTGCCGCGTCAATCCGCGCCGGCGCGGTCACGACCGCACAACGTAAGCTTGAACAACTGCGAGCCGGTTCTTTCACTTCCTGCATTTCGTCGTCGGAAGTCGTGACGATGGGCCCGACAGAATCAACATCCTACACTGTCGACGTAACGGTGACAGACGTCACCACAACGCTAAAGAACATCAGGATCACGGTCACGCCTAGCGGCAGGACCACGAGCGGCGGCGTCTACTCAGGAACCGAAGGCTGGATGCGCGGACAAGTTATCGTCTACACGAAGCGCACCACTTCGTCGACGGGGTCGAACCTGGGCTGACTCTTCAACAAGAAGTAGAAGGTAATTTTTATGGCAGAACCGAATGTACGACAGGCGGATGGCGGTTTTTCTCTGATCGAATTGCTACTCGCAATGACGATCGCGCTAACGATTCTCGGAGTGACCACTGGCCTGCTGGCAAGCTCTTTCAGTGTGCGTGCTCGTGAGAACCAGAAGACAGACGCATTGGCCGACACTCAACGCGCACTCAACATCATGACGCGCGAGATCGCCAATGCTGGTTTCGGTATGGCGAACAACGGCATCGTTGCTGCTGATTCGACTGACAGTGCCATTCGCGTGCGAGCAAACCTGAATGCGTTCGATGGCCAAACCAGCAGCAACAGCATCAGCGATCGCAACGAAGATGTTAAGTATTCGCTTTACAGCGCGGGCAGCGACAGCTACATCGTGCGCCTCGACATCGGCACGCAAAATCAAACAACTGTGCTTGCTAACCGAGTAGACGCGCTCAAGATCCGGTATTACCCCGCGAAAGTTAATTACACGTTGAGCGGTAACTGCGATATTTCCACGGCTTCATCTGAAGTAACACAAAAGAGCGACACAAGGTACATCGTGATCAGTGTTTGCGTTGAACTAACCGCGCGCGGCAGACCAGGCACACCTGGTTATCAGCCGTCGTCACGCGTGCAACTCGTATCAGATGTTTATCTGCGGAACCCCGATATTGCTAATTATTGACATCCCACTTGGGTCGGGTCAGTACAGGGAGCGGTAGCGACCTGGTCCAATCGGCAATTCAGACTTGAGGCAAAGCTATCAACACTCTAATCAGGAGACCTCATGCCAACTTACTATCACACCAGGAAGAACGAACGCGGTGCAGCACTGATTCTGGTCCTCTTCGCTTCGCTGCTGGTCCTCGCCTGCGCCCTTATGTTGCTAGTGACGACTACGATATCGACGACGAACGCCATTAGTTCGACTGACGAAACGCAGGCATATTACGCGGCCGAGGCCGGTCTTCAGGATGCGCTCAACGTCCTGCGCGGTAATGTTGCGCCTCACCCGAACGACGGCACTAAAATGAACTTCAAGAATGCTATCAACGTGGGCACGTCCAACAATCCCAGTTCTGGCGTAGCACAACTTTCTCGCTGGCTCGTTTACGACTATCCGACCAATTCGCCAAACCGCGTAACCCTGAGCCCGAATTACACACCGACTACCGGAATCGCTTACGCGATCACCGGCATCAGCGATCCGGATAACTCGAGAGAAGTGATTTATTCCACCGCCGGCGGATTTAACAGCAACGCGATCAGCGCCTCCGCGTCCAGCTTGTCTTTGGGCGGCGGCGTCTCGGTGACCTATACGCCACAGAGTTCTACTGACATCACCATCAACGGCAACCCGGCTCTCGGCACTCTTGCCTTTTCAGGTGTAAAGAACAATACCTCCATTGCTTTCGCGACGCAGACCACAACCTTGACACTTCAGCTTACTGAAACTGGTCCACTACCGATCGGGAGCTCCTCACCAATCTCAACCTCCGTCAAAGCTACATTCTCCGGATCCATAACTTCGACGAGCAGTATCGTTTCTCTTAACTTCCCCAATCAAACGATTGAGATCCCGGGCGTCGGCACGTTGTTCACGATGCCGAGTCAAACTATTCAACTGCCTGTGAACGGGACGGTCACCACGCTGCAAACGACTGTTGCCTCACCTGAGCCGGGTCGCTTGATCGTTAAAGTTGTAGGTTATGGACCACGTGGCGCTACCAAGAACCTGCAAATGATGGTCAGTCGCTTCGGGCTTGACTATGATCCCGTCGCCACGTTTGTGGTCCGAGGCGCCGGCAATGATTCAACCTCGGCGTCAACCGTATCGATAGGTAACAGCGCCAACTACTCGTACTCTGGTGCCGATAATGGCGGCGGGCAGCCGCTGCCTGCGTTCATGGTTACCACGGCCCCCGATTTCACCAACCTGTCAAACTTGAAGAGTAATAATCCGACCGCGCTGCAGGGCGACACGACCGGTCTGACTCCGGTTTTGAAGCAGGCTACGCTGCCAACCGACATAGCACTTCTGCCGAAATGGCTTCAGACGACCTCAGATCCTGTGTTTGGCGCGCGAGCATTCGTCAGTCGACTTAGAACAGCTTCTCAGCAGCAGTTTTATGGATGTAGCGGAGTCACGAGTTCAAGTTGCGATCGCTACTTCAATACCGCGGGCGGCGACGCTGCTCCATCCGAATTCGGAGCGGGCACTACCGATGGACTGTTTACGTTTGTCGACGGCGATGTTTCGCTTCCGAGTTCCGGCGGCAAGGGGTTGTTGGTTGTTACTGGCACGCTCTCGATGAACGGAAGTCAGACGTTCGATGGTCTGGTGCTCGTGCTGGGCGGCGGCGTAATCGATCGCAGTGGCGGTGGTAACGGAACGTCGCTCGGTGCGTTCGTAGTAGCGAAATTCAACAGTACCGGAGATTTCCTGGCCCCAACTTTCACGTCGTCCGGTAGTGGCACCTCCACACTTCAGTTGGATCGGAATAAGGTCAAGACAGCGTTACGACTCGGTGGGATTCCCGTGCTGTCTGTCAGCGAGTATTGAAGGTTGAGAGGATACGATGCGAGGAAATATTTTCAGCCGATTGACGCGACCAAACTCCCAATCGCTCATGCAGGCGCAACTGCATTTTGACAAAGGTATGCGCCTGGCAGCCGAGGGTCTCTATCCAAATGCCGTCATCGAATTGAGATTAGCTACGCGAGCTGATCCGGATCACGCGGAAGCGCGTGTTGAGTTAGGGATGGCGTATCACAAAACGGGCCAGCATTCGAAAGCCATCAAAGCGTACTTATCAGCGCTCGAAATACGTCCCAGCTTTGTAACTGCATATAGAAATCTCGGCGCCGCCTACGACGAGATCGGACAGTTTGTCGATGCCATAAAGGTGTATGCGAAAGCAATCGTGCTGGCCCCTCATGATGCGGAGCTGCGCATCGACCTCGGACTCGTCTACTTCAATATCGGGAGTTACGCCGAGGCGATAAAGGGTTTCAAGCAAGCGCTCGACATCGACGCTCAGAACGCGCGCGCGCACTATTGTCTCGGTCTGGTCTACCTTGATCTTGGCGACATCAACCTCGCGATGGAGGAACACAGCGAGCTTATCGATCTCGATGAGAAGCACCTGTCATTTCAGTTAGTGGACAAGATTCAACTTCAAATCCGGCAGGCATCGTGAACCCCAACGAGGCAAAAGCCCAGCAAGGCAGGAAGTTTTCGTGGACGCTTCTTCTCTGTGCAACCCTTTGTGTTCTCTGCCTCTGTGGTTAAAAAATTGTTCGTAAAAACAACCACAGAGACACAGAGAACACAGAGGTTGCACAGAGCAATCAGACCTTTCGGGCAAGGCGCGCGTGACCCGCTGGATTGGTAGAGCGAGTTGATTTCAGATCCTGCGCGTCCATTTTCTTAAGCGCTGCGCGGTGAAGTTCCTTGTCTCGACCTTCCAGATTCGAAAACATAACGACGAGCAACAATGCCGTTATCGCCAGAGTTGAGAGCACATAAATCAACGCCGCCTGCTCCCAATACAGCAGCGCAATGACCATGGCACTCGCACCAAAGATCCAGGCGAATTTACGATAACGCCGTTTTGAACCTGTTCTTGATTTCCTGCTCACTAAATCGTCCTCCCCATCATCTCGTTCGTCTCTTCCGCCAACAGACTCCTGAGCATCCAAGTTCTGGTTTGCTTCACAGTGAACAGAGTACGGCGAAGTCGGCCAGCTCGAAACGGTGTTATCACGCGTCGATTGCAGGTGTTTTCACGTTCCGAGAGTTGTCAGGAAATTTGGCATACTAGTCGCCTGAATGTTTGCGGGTTCAATGGCTAATGCTTGCTTTTACGATCGCTACTTACAACATCCACAAATGCCGCGGGCTCGACCGCCGTGTGCGTCCGGACCGGATCGTCGACGTTTTGAGAGAAACAGGCGCCGATATTATTGCGCTACAGGAAGTCGTGGGGATGGACCAGGCGGATCGCCGGCACAATCAGGTGCGCTTGATCGCGGACGAGCTCGGATTTCATTACCGGACCGGCG
>DATNDM010000221.1:0-12467 GCA_035553235.1 Pyrinomonadaceae bacterium
CGGTAATACTTGCCGTCGAAATTCACTTCGCCGTTCGAGCGCCAGAACGCGTTGCATACGGCGAGGAATTCTTCGGCGCGTGCGTATCGCTCATCGTGCGCGAGAAAATCGCCGTAGCCATGTTGCTCGGCAGTTGAACTACCGGCGACCATGTTCAGATCGATACGTCCGTCAATCAGTCCGGATAAGGTGTTGACTTGCTGCACGAATATCGTGGGTTGCATTAGTCCCGAGCGATAAGCAGCGATGAATCGGAGACGCTTCGTCGCGAGTCCGAGCGCGCAAGTGATGATCAGCGGATCGGGCTCGTAACGATTCAGCGCGATCAAAACAGATTCGATGCCGGCGTTTTCTGCATGTTGCGCGAAACGAACCCAGCCCTCCATCTCCGGTCTTGCGGCGGGTGAATTGACATGCGTCGACTGGACGCGGAAACGCGCCGCCTCGCGGGGTGTCTGCACGCCGTGCAAAACCACCTCACCACTCTTCGGCAGCATCCAGTGAAATCTGACGTTCACGGTCTGTTCTCGCGGAACTCGGAACGTTAGTTGGATCGGGTCAGTACCACCTCGCTATCGCAGGTGGTACTGACCCTAACTAAGTTAGCTATCACTTTCTAACACACAGCAGTACTGCCACTCAGGGCTGACGGGCGGAAACATTTTCGCGTCGGGAAATAGTGAAGTTATGTATTCGACCGTGAAGTACGAGCAGTACGATTCGAGCGGCTTGCCAGCGCGCGTCTGCTGGTTGAACTCGTCGCCCGGTTCGACATAAAGCTCATCGTCTACGAGTATGTACCACCGTCCCCGTTTCGTTTGGCCATGAGACTCCAGCTTCCAGAGCACTGGAGAACCTGCGGGCCGTGCCGGATCCGAAAGCGATCGATCGTAGTGTGGATCGTCGAAAGTAAACGCCAGCACACCTTCCGGCGCCAGCATCTTCCGCAAGGAACCGACGAGCTCGATCATCTCGCTGCGATCAGTGTGAGTGAAAACAGAGAACGCCATGATGATGTCAAACGTCACGCCACAATCGGGAACAGGCAGATGGCGAATTCCGTTTGGGTTGTATTGTGAGCTGTAGCGGTTGTAGTGCAGAAAATGAGCTCGCGGATATTTCCGGCGACCTTGTTCCACCACGTCAAGATTTACATCGAGGCACCAGTAGTTTTCGAGATTGATGCGGTCGCGGGCACCGCCGAGAAACGTGCCGACATTCCCGCCAAAATCGAGAATTTTGCGACCGTTCCAGACAGGATGTTCCAGCACGTGATCGAAGTAACTAAACTGCGTATTTCGCGTCGATACGAGATGCCACGTGAACGCGCGCGGGTTCGTGAAGAGCGATCCTTCAGCCGGAACAAACAGGGGCTCGTCAGCAACTGCCATTAGTTAACCTCTTCAACCTCCACGGTCCACGGTACTGCTTCGCGAAGCGCTCCGTGTTTTTTAGCCCATCGCTCCAGGGCCCATGGTTGCGTGTCGACGTCGCGATATTCACCGAGCAACTGGCGACAGACCGGATCAGCCTTCGCCAGTAACGTTTTGTCCGGCAGCTCTAGGTATACCTCCGGTTTCATCCAGCGGTAAGAGTAGCCATACATCAGAGTTTTTGCGACGCGATTACTCCGGTTGGGAGTAGCACTGTGAAAGATGCGGTTCTCGAAGATGAAAGCATCGCCGGCGTTCAGTTTGAGATCGCAGACCTCGACGTCAACCGGATCGATCTCACCCTTTCGCAGTTGCAGCGGTGTTTGTTTGAGATGACTACCGCGGGCCATCACGGTCAACCCACTGTTTGGCTCATGAAAATCCGTCAGGCAATAGCAAATCTTCATGCCAACCATTGGCAGGTTTTTATGACCGAGATCGCGCGGGATGCGGATGTCGCGATGCCAGCCACGGCGGAACGTTGGACCATTCGGATCGTCCGGCCTTTTATAGAGTAATGTCGTTGAGTGCAGGTGAATATTCGGACTCATCAACTGCACCACAAGCGGAACGGTCGTGTCGTTGTCGACGAGCTTGAACAACGCTTCCTCTTTCAATAAACCTGGTCGCAGATCGAGGTGATTGAACTCCGGCCGTCCGGTGAGTGGCGGCTTCTGCAATAACGATTGCGCCAAACGATCGCTCGCCTCCACCAGTGCGTCCACGCGTTCCTTTGACAGCGCGTTGGGAACTACGAGGAAGCCGTCTTCAGCAAACGATCGCCGCTGCTCTGGTGTGAGTTGAACAAACTCCAAGTAAACTCCTTCTCTCGAAAACTAATTGAGCCGCGGATAAACGCGAATGAAAGCAGATCTGCGTTTATCTGCGAAAATCCGCGGCTTTAAGGATGCAACAATGCTGCATCTCGTCATTTACCGGCGGCAGAATCGTCGCCTGCGGAAACAATTCCTTCATGTAGTCGACTGTGTAGAACATGTAACACGAAACTTGTTGCTCCGGCTCATATAGCCCGATCTCTTCAGTCTCGACGTACAAGTCTTTGCCGTTAACTAAAACACACCACTTCGCGTTACGCGCCTGGTTGGCGGTCGCAGCCACATCGATACCAGCATTCTCTTCGACTCTGACTTTCTTCAGCCGCCATAAAAGATTGTCTCCGTTATATCGATCCGGCCACGAACGATAGTGTGGATCGATAAAGGTAAAAGCAAGCTTTCCGTCTTTCTTCAACAACCCTGACAACTGGCTGACCAGATCCAGCATGTCGGCGGCCAGCGTATTTGGGAAAACGGAGTACGCTACGATGTAATCAAATCTTTGCGCGATCTCCGGTAGCTTGGCGTGGGGAACCCCGCGCGGATTGAAGAAGAAGCAGTAGCGATTGTACCAAACCCAATGCGCCTGCGGGTATGTACTTCTGCCGTTCGCGATGGCTTCGTTATCGACATCAAGGCACCAGTATCGCTCGACGTCTATCGTTGAGTTCGGATCGCGGAGCATGTTGCCGATGTTGCCGCCGAAATCGAGCACATCTTTGCCCTGCCACATCGCATCGCCGAGTTGGCGCGCGAAAAAAGTAAACTGTCCGTTTTTTCTTGAGACAAAAGCCAAGGTTCACCTGGATTGCCGCGTGCGCTGCGAGGCGCTCACGCTTGTGGTCGGTAGAAGAATTCGCGATTAACGTAGTCAGACCGTTTACTCCCGTCGTCGAATGACGCGAAGAGCACGATGACGAGTACGCCTTTGTTCACGCGAATGTAAGTTTCAGCTTTCATAAAACTGAAATCGAATGTCGCGCTGAGTGCAAACGTGCGCTGGCCGGCTTCTTCTTCCAGGTTCGCAAGCGGTTCGGTGGAGCACGTGGGCCAGTGAATCGGACCGTCCGGCCCCGCGCCGAAAACGTCGATGTTGAAGAGTTCACCGTCCTGCTTGATCACACATTCAACGATACCTCGAGTGTCGGGATTCGTGTTGAGCCAACGGCCTGTCAGTTTGTCAGTTTTGAGGGTCCTGGTTGCTGCATCGGTGAGTGCCGGATCCAGATGACCACTTTGTTTGAAGTCCATGATTTATTCTTAATAACGATCGTGAACTACCGCGAAGTATTCACGAACAAAAAAGTCCATCCGACCGCTGTCGTCTTTGAATTTATGAAACTGTGCGAGGACGATCAGTCCCTTCATGATCATTGCTTGCAGTCGCGTTTCCGCGAATCCGAAATCATACGTGCAACTGAAGCCGGCGGTCGTGCGCGATGAAGGCGAGGCCGCAAACAGTTTCAACGGCGCTGAACCCCAATCGATCAAGCCGTCTGGACCAATCGCGTCCACGCGCACGCTTGGTTTGCCGTTGATTTCGGAAAACTCCATGCGCGCGATCCCATTCGTGTCGGGATTCGAGTTGATCCAAACGCCCGTCAGGCCGGACGCATCCAGCGGCTGAGCTACATCGCTTTCAACGCGATCATAAATCTGCGCAAATTCCATGTGTCACTACTCCATCTACCCGGCCTCGACCCAACTGCGAATCATCAACCGGTCTGAGGCCTCAGGATCCAAAATCGGCGTGCGCGAATGAACGCCGCGCGTGTTATCTGAAAACAACAATTCGCCTTGCTGCAAAAGAAAATCAATCCGGCGATCGGAATTCTCAATCACCCTTTCAAAGTCGTCGAGCAACTGGCGCATCTCGCTGGAGAGCTCGGCGCCGTCTTCGTCAACAGCTAAAAGGATCGTGTACTTACGCCAGCAAACCGTCGATTCCGTTAACACCGTTTGCCACCTGACGCCGCCGCCCCAGCAAACATGAAATTGCCACGGCACTGGCTGCGTCGTCAGTAAGTGGAGGCTGTCGTTACCGAGTTGGGTTTGCACTTCTTCTCGAATTGCATCGACGTCGAGTAAACGTGAACGACCGTCTCCCTGGGGATCGGGGCGCACACACAACATCGAGATGAATCCGATCGGCTTGCGCCAGTCGGCCGCGTCTGTATGCAATCGTTCAGTTTCGCGACCGCCGCGCGCGGAAATCTTGTCTGTGTGCGGCTCAATGTAGTGAATGAGCTGCGCGCGCGGCTCGCGATAGGGAAGTGCGACCATCGGACCGAACGCGCGATTGATAGCAATAAACAGACGATTTCCTTTATCGAAACGTAAACCGCGAATGAGAACGCAATAGGGCCACCGTGCGACTCCCTCGGCGATCATGCCAGTGAGCCAGTCAAAACTACTCGGGCAATTTTCACGAACCGTGTCGGCCACAAGCGACTGGAGCATTATCGAGTAGAAGTCTTTGTTGTCATACAGCGGCAGTGTCTCCGCGGCCCTTAGCAGATCGCTTGCCACCGTGCCGGGCACGTTGATTATTGCCGAATCGGGAAACGGAGCGAGCATCGATTACCTCTGCATGATGCAACAATGCTGCATCTCACCCCGGACAGGCAGACGGATCTCAGCGTCCGGGAATTCGTTCTGCAGGAATTCAGCCGTGTAAAAGACGTGATACGTCATGCACGTGTCGGCTTCATTCGTCCAAACACCGTCGTCATCGATGTAGAGAGTGGTTCCATCGACGAGCGCGCACCACGCCGCACCCTGACTCTGCTTCATGAGGCCCTCGACGTCGATGCCACGGTGCGATCTCTCCAAACGCCATTTCAAATTATTTCCGTCGTACGTTTCAGGAAACGCTTTGAAATGCGGATCGATAAACGTAAACGCGAGTGTGCCGGCTGGCGCGAGTCGCGCTTGTAGTTGTGCGACGAGGTCCTTCATCTCGGCGCGGGTTGTATGTGTGAAAACGGAATAAGCCAGGATGAAGTCGAACTCGATCCCGATGTCGGGCAGCTGCAAATCTTTTATACCGTCGGGGTTGAAGGAGCAGTTGTATCGATCAAAGTGAATCCAGTGCGCTTGCGGAAATCGTTGCCGTCCGCGCTCCAATGCTTCCTGCAGGACGTCGACACAAAAGTAGAGTTCCGTCTGTATCGTGCAGTCTTGACTGAGCAACAGACCGCCGGTGTTACCGCCGAAATCAAGGACAGTCTTACCACGCCATTCCGGATGGCCGAGCTGTTCGTCGAAATACGCGAAGTGACCGGAGTTGCCGAACTGTGGACGCAGCGCTTGCTGCTCAGCCGAACCGCGCCATAGATGCACTTCTTCGATAAGCATTATGTTTTCAGTCGGGAGCTAACCGCCGACGTACAAGGTTTGGCTCTCATCAGCACAATACGCCGCGACTGCGTCTGCAAAACTCGCGTATGGCGGTCGACCAATCTGAAGATGATTGTGATCAGATGAGCCATTCCGTCGCACCCACACGACACGCCGCGTGTTGTTCCAGAGCTCCGGAGTGGTGTAACTCGCAGACAATCCAATGCGCGGTTCGGGCGATAGATTCGCATTCGAGCCGTGCAGAGTAAGGGGATGATGAATGCTCATCTCACCGGCGCGCATGACGATATCAAATGGCGGATCCGAGTCGGGCGGAACTTGCGCGATCCGGCCTGACAGATCGTGCTGAGGCCAATTCTCAAATGCTTTTTCATACTCACCGACGCGCGGCAGTTCAGGCGCCGAATCGTGAGGCAGCATTCCTTTTTTATGAGAGCGCGGAATAACGCGCAGGCACCCGTTCTCCGCGGTCGCAGCCGTTAGTCCTAACCAAATCGCCGGAGCTCGGCCGTCTTCGAGACGTTGCGTGATTCCATCCTGATGCCAGCCGACGTAAGAATTAGTTTGACCGTGTTTATACAAGAATCTCGTCGAAGTGAGCAGGATGTTTGGACCCATGAATTGTTCAAGATAGTCGAGCAAACGCGGATGTGTGCTCAAATCGAGCGCCCATTGAAAGAAAAGATGCAGGCCGTTAAACCGCGGCACGCCATCGCCGATTGCCTGACAGGTTCGATCGAGCTCGGCGCGGTAGTGATTCACTTCCGTATCGGACAGGACTGGGAGCGAGTGAAGAAATCCCAATTCTTCGTAGTCCGACAGTTGTTGGTCAGTAAGGATTGGACCAGCCATCTTCTGTTTCTCCAGCGAGGCAGTCAGTGTACGATATTTTTGCCACAAAGAGGCACAAAAGTAGAGGGATCGGGCGCGCCGGTTAAGAAATATATTTGTGCTTTTGGTGCCTTCTTGTGGCTAACTCTTTCTCTACAACTTCGAGCGGCATTGCTGAACATATTGGAAACTCAAAGCGCAGACCATTGCAGGCCGTGTGCAGATGACGAAACCACATGAGCGCGGCCAGATAGAAGTCGTCGCCGAATCGCTCTGCCTGCGTTTCATCTGTGTCGTGACTTACAACGCCGTCGCTGTACCAGTAAGCATCCGGCTTCAGGCTGTGAAAGTGAACAATCTGCGCGTTCTGTGTCCAGGCCGGATCGTACTTCAGATAATAAGCAATGAAATTGTAGGTGTAGTCAGAGAGCACTGTGATTGCTTTTCCTTCCTTCAGCGCGAGAGCATTCATGATCAGCTCATCCGAGTTGCCGTGAATGAGCCGGTCGGCTTTCGCGCGCTCGAGATTTTCGAGGTAGTGAGTGACTTCTCTTTGGCAGAGTTCAAATCCTGATCCCTGAACCGCAAAGACGCCGGAGTTCAGCCACCGAGCGCGCGGCTTTACCGTTTCATCGATGCCGAGAAATTCGGCTTGCGAGGCAGTCGGTTGCCAGAGCGTGCCACGTCCGAATTGATTACCATCGACGAGTCCGATCGCAGTGGCAAACAGCGGGCTGAGATCTACCTTTCTCAGGAAAATCGTGTCGCAGTCGAGATGTAAAATCGCGTCGCACTGCCGTGTCATGATCGGAAAAAACTTCGAAAACGTCGTTCTCATGCACGTCGTGTCCGAGAGTCGGCTGTCATCCGTGTGAAACGCGCGGCGCAGCTCGTCGCGACTAACTAGTCTCAAGTCAAAGCGGTATCTCGTTTTGGCCTGATAGTCGATCATGACCTCGAGTATGCGCCAGTCGTTGGTCGTGATAAGCACGTCGTACGTGTTTTCATGGGCGAAGTAGCTGGCCAGACAGGCGAGGAGCTGCTGGACCATGTAGCGCACAACGGCGTCGTAAGCGCCGTCGTAACTGTAAAGCGGAATGTGTACGACCGGATTCGATTGGCTCATCATCGAAGACATATTAGAATCACCGCCCATCATATGAGCGCCATCACGAAGCCAACGGCCTTAATCGATCAACTGTTCCCGCACAAGGTTTGTATCAATCTGGATCGGCGCATCGAGCGCTGGCGACAGATGCAGGACAAATTCTATCAACACGGGATTCATTCGGTGCGACGTTTTGCGGCGATCGATGGAGAACGCTCGACGATTCCGGCGAACTGGCCGGGCACTCCGGGCGCTTATGGATGTTTGCTCAGTCATCTCGAAGTGGTTCGCGAAGCGCGAAGACTCGGGTTACCCAGTTTGCTCATCTTTGAGGACGACGTTATTTTTGACCACGAGTTTGAGCAAAAGTTCAGTGAGTACGTCCAACAGTTACCCGCGGATTGGGACATGTTGTTCTTCGGCGCCCTGCATAAAGATGAGTTGATCAGGGTCTCAAAGAACATCGGCCGTATCACGCAATCGAATTCGACTTATGCGTGTGTGTTGAGAGATACGGTGTTCGACGCATTCATCGACTTGAACAGCCGGGCGAATGAGATTTTGGACGTCAACAGTCTCGTCCTCCAAAAACAGTTCAACTGCTACTGCTTCCTGCCGCACCTCGCGTGGGTTGAAGTCGCTTACTTAGATGCGCAACAGAAGCCGGTCGATCATTGGTACCTCCGCGAGTCGTTGGTCCTGTTTGGCCCGCAGGTCGATCGGCTGTTGAGCGACACGACGATAGTGTTCGCGTATGGCAGGAGTGATCGTGCTGAGAACTTGCGGGCACTCGTTGAATATTACGACTATTTCTTCTCGCCTTACCTCGCGATGGTGATCGTCGAGCAGGGTCGCGAGCCAACACTCGATCGGGAAACCTGGCCGGCAAACTGCGACTACGTCTTTCTACGAGACGACACTGGCTTCGATCCGCAGCGTTGTTTTGCAGCAGGCATCGAGCGCGCGGATGCGAACCGGCAATACTTCATTCTTTCAAGCAGCGACCTCTATCTCGAGACTCTCGACATCCGGGCCAATCTGCGAATGTGCGAGCGATACGATTATGTCACCGGCTTCAATCGCATCATCGACCTGAGTCCCGAATCGTCCGCGCGGCTTCGTGCAACAAAGCGAACCAGCGGCCTCGAGATCAACGTTAACGGCTCAAATAACAACGGCCACTGCCGATTTCTCAACCGCCGCGCCATTAACACGCTGGACGAGTCGAACGCTGAACACCACCGCGTTTTTCACTCCCCAAACTTCGCTTTACGCCTTTTTTAGCCACCGATCTGCACGGATGAACCACGTGCCGAGAGGAACGCGGTCTTGTCCATACCAAAGTAGTGATGGACGACTTTCGTTTCACATTCGTCTTCACTGCCCTGCATTACGTGTTCGCGCGAGAGGCGTCCGTGCGTGAGGCCGGGAATGTGGCCCAGGGTCAACCAGAGCGCGACTTGTTCAAGTATCCAGACATTGCTCGAAGGAAAGGGCAGGTCGTTGACATCCGGCTGCTCGAGCAAATCCATCATGACCACCTCGGCGAGCTCGGGCCACAACCACCCACGTGTTTCCGGATTGCGAGCGAGACCTGCCACAAAGCGAAACACATAGTTGAGAAGGACTGACGTCCGCTTCGCGATTTCATTCCAAAGCCCGTGATTGAGCATCGAGACGCCGATGTTGTACGGGTTGATGGGCGCAGTCCCAACTCGTCGCGCGAGGGCAAACAGCTTGTCCTCGTCGAGGTAGTTTGCGTCGTAACCGTAATGGCTCGCTCTCGACGACGGTTCTTCTCGGCCGTAGTAATGACAATCCGCGTAAGCGTCAAACAACATCTCGACGTCGTCAAAGAAATATGTGTCGCAGTCGATTTGAAGAATCTGCGACGGGCCAAACGGTGCGAGCCGATGGAAGTTCATCCACTTGTGCAGCACCGGATAGCGCGCGAGCGTTCGAAACGCGCGAGGCCTGATGCGCCTGATGGCGTCTTCGTAAAAACCCATCTGATGAATGGTTGCGGCTTCGTGCTCGAGTCCCGTGATGAAGACGCGCGGATGTTCACCATAAACAAAAACGTGAATCGCGACCACTCTGTTGTACGCCCGCAAGCTCTTCACACTATGGAAAAGTTGGTCGTGGTAATCCGTCGGTTGTGGAGGACCGCTGCTCGACAGTGAGTACGTGACGATTTTCATGAAAAGGCTCATCCACGAGACCGAGACCTCAATCTGTGCAATCTGTGGATTAAGTAAAGAGAAATGATTGGCGCTCGAGAAAGGGGGCGTACTTTTCCAGCGCATCAATGTGCGAACTGAACCACGCCTGGTTCTTCTTATCAAAACTCTTTTTGATCTTCGCCTTCCACGTGGCATTCGCGTCGCCGTTTGCCCGCGCCTGCAGAAACCCACGCACGAGATCGTCCCACTGCGCGAGCCGCGTTATGAATTGTTCGTGAAACAACGAGCCCAGCGCCGGATCATTCAACAACTGCCGCTGAGTTTTGTCATACGCCTGCTTTGCTTCGCGCCGCGTCAACTCCTGTCCCCGTTGATAAACCTCTTCACTGATTCGATAGATTTGACGCAGGTGCCCGACACTGCCGAGGATCGAGACGCGTCCCCAAAGATAAGTCTCGTCCAGTTGCTGACCGCAGAGCGCCTCCTCTGAACAGATGTCGGTACAGTTCGGCTCGAGAATTCCGAGCGCGTCGTGGTCCATAAAGATGAGTTTTACTTTCCACTCACCATTTTCCCAGACACTCTTCAAGCCGACGTTCCGCGCCACAAACGATTCGCCGCGCGAGTAGCCTCTGATCCCCATCAAGGTGCCCCACACCGTCCCGATTTCTTCCAGTATCGACAGGTATATCGCATCCGCGCGCCGGCGGTTCGCGCGCACACTGAACGCCTCATCGACATACTGCTGCTGAGTTTCATACGCGACATCCGGCGGCTCGTAGACGCCCAGTATCTCCTGCAGGATCGCATCGGCAAATCTGCGCGCCTCGTCACGCGCGTAAGTCTCCGAACCGAAGTAAAACCGCGGCCCTTTGTCTGAAAGATATGCAGCCACCTTGTCGAGTCGAAAGGAACTGGTGCCGCTGATAATCGCCTGCGCCGGAGACACGATGGAGATGAATTGCGCGGTCAGGCCAAGATCGCCGGGCACGTCAGGCAGGTGCCCGTAACCATCGTCTTTAAACGCCTTGACGCTTTGGGCCATCGCCTGTCTCATCGTGCCGAACTGTCCCTGAAACACATTTGGATCAGTGAAGTACATCAGTGTCTGCACTTCGTAGCCGTCGACTGGTATCGAGTAAATGGTCGAGCGCGCGACGTAGTTGGGCAGCGGCGGTTCCCGGTCATGCACCAGCCGATAAATCACTCTGAACTTGGCCGCCGCTCGCGCTTCGTGTCGCAGCAGCCATTGCATGTCGCCGCCGTCTAAACGGTGTGACGGTGAAACGTCGTAGCCGTTACGCTGAAAGATGACACCCAAAGGCTTGTCGCCTTTCAACCCTGCGCGTTTGATTTCAAACTCGATGTCGCTTCCCGGCGGCTTGATGGTGACGACGACGGTCGTGAGCGGATATTCAACGAGCGAATTGATTTCAGATCCAATCGCTTCCGTAACCCAGTAAATGCGTCCCGACGAATACAGCCGCTGCAGAATCGCAGCTTCATACTCGGGCAGACGCGCGAGCGCTCGACTGATTTCACCCGCGATCAATGCACCTTCTACCGGATCGAGATCTCTCGCCCCGTCGGTTTCGCGTAACTGGTCCAGAATCCTGTCAGCCACTTCATCAGCGGTGAACAAGTAACGTCCTAAAGATAACTTACACTCGTGACGCGCTAACTCCAGAAAGTCGTGCAGGGCCTCGTCGGAAGTGCGCCAGCCTTCGACCTTTGCGTGAACATGTTCGAGCCGCGCCAGTTTGCGACGAAACTCGGGAATGAACCGCCGCAGGTTGGTGGTGGTGTATCCCTCCTTCAACACTGAAGTCGATAGACCAGCCTGTTTCTTAAGATTGAGTTCGGCGAGGATGAAATCGAAATCATTGAGACTGCGCGCGGGTATCTTCAGGATCTGATGTTCTAACATCAGAATAGCCAACCGCCTGAGCTCCCACGAAGCACCAGCTTCGCCGCGCGCGATTTGGATCAACTCTTTGCAGAACGTCTGGTTGTACGTCTCGTGGTCGAGGAATTCTTCGACTAGCGCATACGCCTGGGCATCACTTTGCAACCGAATTGTGAGCATGCTGACCAGACGTTCACGTCGCAAATTTTTCGCCGGCTTTGGTTTCATCGTCTGGAATGTAGCGGAGGAGGTTTAAAGTCACAAAAGGCACAAGCGGGACTTGCCTCAGCTTGTGCCTTTTGTGTTAGCGGCGCTGTCTGCGAGCGAAACTACTTCTTACCGCCCTTACCGCCTTTTCCTCCCTTGCCACCTTTTCCTTTACCTTTCTTCTTCTTGCCTGGTGGAACGATTCCGAGCGCGATGATGAGCGCGTTCAATAGCTCCACCGCACAGTACTTCCTGAGAATGATCTGAATCACTTCACCATCAGGATAAGGTGGTCTTCCTGGCGGTTTGCCCGGCGGCTTACCCGGCGGTTTTCCGGGAGGTCGACCCGGAGGCTTGGCCGGCGGTTTACCCGGTGCCGGTGGTCTGCCTGGCGCCGGCGGTTTGCCTGGTGCCGGCGGTTTGCCTGGTGCCGGTGGTCTACCTGGAGCCGGCGGTTTGCCTGGAGCCGGTGGTCTACCCGGAGCCGGCGGTTTGCCTGGTGCCGGTGGTCTGCCTGGAGCCGGCGGTTTGCCCGGTGCCGGTGGTCTGCCTGGAGCGGGCGGCTTGCCCGGTGCCGGTGGTCTGCCCGGAGCCGGCGGTTTG
>DATNDM010000222.1:0-4443 GCA_035553235.1 Pyrinomonadaceae bacterium
GAGCTACATAAAAACTATCCAGACGATCTTGACGCAGCCACTCTCTACGCCGAAAGCATGATGAACTTGCGGCCATGGCATTTGTGGTCGCTCGACGGCAAGCCGGCGGAAGATACGCTCGAGATCGTAGCGACGCTTGAAGGTGTTTTGCGTCGCAATCCAAATCACAGTGGCGCGAATCACTACTACATTCACGCTGTTGAAGCGTCAACGAATCCTGACCGCGCGCTGCCGAGTGCCGATCGTCTTGGCAAGATCGCACCGAATGCGGGCCATCTGGTCCATATGCCGTCGCACGTTTACATTCGCACTGGTGATTACTTCCAGGCTGCGAAAGCAAACGTCGACGCGATTGCTGTGGATCGGGAGTACATGACGAAGAGCGGCAACAAGGGGCTCTATCCAAACATGTACTACAACCATAACGTCCATTTTTTGGCGTCAGCAAGCGCCATGAACGGACGTTATGCCGACTCGATCAAATCCGCGCGTGAGCTTGAGGGGAACGTGAAGCCCGTCATCAAAGCGATGCCGATGCTCGAGATGTTTATGCCGTATCCGCTCGTATCCATGACGCGTTTCGGCAAGTGGGATGAAATCCTGAAAGAGCCGCAGCCCGACCCGTCGCTGAAGATCGTGACCGCGTTCTGGCACTTCGCGCGTGGCAGTGCATATGCAGCTACGAAGCAGGTCGACAAAGCTGATGCGGAGTTGGCGGCGCTGCGTGCTGTTAATGGCACGATGACTCCGGAAGTGCGCATGTTCAATAACGCGGCTGCCGACGTGACGAAGGTTGCGGAGCTCGAACTCGCCGGCCGGATCGCACTCGCTCGTGGCGACAAGAAGGCGGGTATCGATCTCCTGACACAGTCAGTCGCCGCTGAAGATGCGACATACTACTCGGAACCCGCTGACTGGGATTTGCCGGTACGCGAAGTGCTCGGCGGTGTGTTGCTGCTGAACGGCGATTACTCGGCCGCGGAAAAAGTATTTCGCGCTGAAATCCTGCGACAGCCGCGCAACGGACGTGCGCTTTTCGGACTTGCCGAGAGTTTGAGAAAGCAGGGCAAGGAAGCCGCTGCGAAGTCGGTCCAGGGTGAGTTTGAGAAAGCGTGGCAGTTTGCTGACACGAAGCTCACGGTCTCTTCGTTGGCGGGCACAGTCAGTAGCGATTCGGGCTCCAGCTCAACGGCTGGGTCAGATTAACCAAACTTTCACGCAAAGGCGCAAAGGTCCGCAAAGAACGCTGAACTGTTCTTTGCGGACTTTGCTCATTTTGCGACTTTGCGTGAAAATCTTTTCATGGACTACCTGACGGCTGATCTTCCAACCGTGATCACGGAGGCGAATAATATCGCCGCCGAAACGAAGTCGACGTTTGGCCGGCTGACTCCGACACAACTGAACTGGAAACCGTCGCCCGAACGTTGGAGCGTGGCGCAGTGTTTCGAGCATCTGCTCACTTCGAACAAAGGTTTCTTCCCAAGAATCGACGGCGTGCTCGCTGGAATCAAACCCACGTTTTGGCAACGCATGCCGGTCGTGCCCGGACTTGCCGGCCGGTTATTGATCAAGTCACTCGATCCAAAATCGACACGCAAGATCAGAGCGCCGAAAAAGTTTCAACCGGCGCAGAGCGACATTAGTCCCTCTGTGCTCGACGACTTCGTGGACCAGCAGTCAAAGATAGTCGAAAAGATGAAAGCGACCGAGCATCTCGATCTGGAGAAGATCATCATCACCTCACCAGTCGCCGCCGCAATCACCTACAGCATGATGGACGCATATCGCGTCATCGTGGTCCACGAACGCCGTCACTTCGAACAAGCGCGGCGCGTCACCGAGGAAGCTGCATTTCCTGTTTAGCCACCGTTGCTCGCCCAATCAAAGTCACTGCATTGAAGATACTTTCAGGATGGGTTTGCGGAACCTGGTGCCCGGTGTTCTTCAGTTCGATCAACTGCGAGTGAGTGATCGAAGTTTTTAGTCTGTATGCGTTTTGTTTCGCGGATACGACCTTATCATGATCGCCGGTGACGATTACGACCGGAATACTGATTTCAGAATAATGCCTGCTAACCTTCTCGAGATCTCTATCCAAACTATATTCATCTTCGAGAATTGCGCGCAGTTGCTTATGACGAAGCCATGAAGCAGAGGCTTGCCGCAAATATTCCTCAGGTACCGACTCGGGATAGAACGCCTTCTGCAACTCTTTTTTAAGCTGATGCTGTCCAAAGATGACTCTGCCCATCGTCAGGCTGACGTCACCAACTATCGGCGTTTTGAGTACCGCGCGCATGAATTGATCGGGGCCGCCATCAGAGTAGGCAGCCGGCGCGAGTAGCACGATTGCCGAAAGTTCCGTCGGGTACTCCACTGCATACGCGAGCGCAAGTGAGCCTCCCCAGGAATGGCCCACGAGCACCGGGTGTGTGACACCTAAACGTGAGAGTGTTTCATGCAACAAGCGCGTCTGATATCGTAAGTTCGCGTCTGCATCGCTGGGCCGTGCACTCTTGCCGTGGCCGGGTCTATCCACCGCGATAACCCTGTAATCACGACATAAAAGACCCAAACTCTCGAAATCGAAATCGTCGACACTCCCGGCATTCCCGTGGATCAACACCACGACACGCCCGGCGCCGGCCTCGACATAACGCACGCGCGTATTTTCGATGTTTATAAAGTGTTCTGCCGGCTGTTCACATTGTCTATCCTGACTACCCGCAATCGCGACGCGCGACGTGCCACTGATGAGACTCAAGAGAACGAGTGCATAAATCTTGAGCATTTGACGACCTCCCGTTGCCGGGAGAAGAGTCTGAGGGAGGAGAAACGGATTTGATACTGTCAATTGTGACAGCGCCCGGGAGTAAATTGTTCTTTAGAGTTGGGGGTTAGAGGGTTGGAAGGACTTTACCTCAAAAATAGGAACTCGAGTTGGATCGGGTCAGTACAGCGAGCGATAGCGACCTGGATGCGATATTCCTAACGATTCTTAATTCCATGCCTGGACCAGGTCGCTACTGCTCCCTGTACTGACCCGATCCAAGTTGCCATTGCCACTTTTGAGGCAAACCCCGTCGCCCGCCTTTATCAGTTGGCAGCAGTTCAATCAGTACCTCTGCCCAAAATTCCTTCATTAGCCAGCGCCCGCTTTGAGGCCGCCACCTTGGGATCAGCATGCCATCGAGAGTCGTATCCGCCCTCAACCGTCAGGGCGTACTTACTTGCGTCCGAAAGGCTATTCCAGACGTGCAAAGGAATCGTCAAATCTTTCTTCACAGGCTTCGTGACTCCGTTGTCAACGAGATCGAGAAAGAGCCAGAACACGTGAAGCGGCAGGTCACCTCCTCCGTGAACGAAATCCAGCCATCCCTCGGCCACGATTTCGCCGTTGCGATCACGGACGGCAATGTCAGACATCTCTTCCAACATGCCTCCCAGCGCCTCGGTGCAATGCCCCTCCTGACATGGGTTGGACCAATCGATGCTAAGCCCGTCTGACGCCAGACCTCGATAGTGGCCGAGGTCGACGAGCAGTTGTCGCTCTACTTCCTTGCGGAGCGTGTCTCCCATCCGCGCAACGATGTGTGGAAGTCCTGCCATCGAGTTCATCTGGCTAAATATGTGTCTTGAATCCTATGTGATTCAACCCTCGTCAATCAACGCTTTGCATTTCCGGGTAGCGCCCTGGTTTGAGAGATGTCTCTGTGCAACCTCTGTGTTCTCTGTGTCTCGGGGCTTTGCACAAAAACTCGTGACATCGCTCTTCTCTGCGCAATCTCTGCGTTCTCTGCGTCTCTGTGGTGAGTTATTGCTATGAAATAGTTAACCGCAGAGACGCAGAGAACGCCGAGGTTGCGCAGAGAAATCAATACTCGGTACTTTTTGTGCAAAGCCGTGTCTCGGTGGTGATTTCAGGCCAACAATTTCGCCAGTCGATTTGATTTAATTTCGGTGGCATGCTATCGATCATTACACCGCAGGTAGTTCCTCGGTGTCCCCAAAAACAGAACAACTCGCCGGTGAATTCAAGTTGGTGATAGACAGCGGAAAACATCTCGGCCGCTATGAAATACGCGCGAAAATTGGCGCAGGCGGCATGGGTGAAGTGTACCTGGCGCGCGATCTGAAGCTCAATCGCATCGTCGCACTTAAAATCCTGCCGGCTGAATTCGCCGACGACGAAAAACGGATGCAGCGATTTATCCAGGAGGCACAAACCTCTTCCGCCTTGAATCATCCGAATATCGTTACGGTCTTTGAGATCGATGACGACCATGAGCCGCCTTACATCGCCTCAGAATTTATCGATGGCGAAACGTTACGACCACGACTGCGCCGCGGAGTAAAACTGGATGAAACGATCGAATTCGCGTTGCAGATAGCTTCGGCCCTGGTCGCTGCTCATGAAGCAGGGATCGTCCATCGTGACCT
>DATNDM010000223.1:0-14071 GCA_035553235.1 Pyrinomonadaceae bacterium
CGGTGCTGACCGGCAAACCCGTGAAGTGGATCGAAGATCGCATGGAGAACCTCCAGGCCGATTCGTTCGCGCGCGATTATCACATCACGGCAGAACTCGCAGGCAAGAAAGACGGCACGCTCACGGCGCTTCGCATCAAGACACTCGCGGATCACGGCTACACAGACGCGGCCGCGAACCCGTCGAAATTTCCGGCTGGTCTATTTCACGTCTGCACCGGGTCTTACGACCTGAAAGCAGCGCACGTCGAAGTCGACGGTGTTTACACGAACAAGCCGCCGGGTGGGATCGCGTATCGCTGCTCGTTCCGCGTCACCGAGGCCGTGCACACGATCGAGCGCATGGCAGACCTGATGGCCCACGAGCTCGGCATGGACGCCGCTGAGTTTCGGATGAAGAACTTCATCAAGCCCGAGCAGTTTCCGTACAAGTCCGCGCTCGATTGGGAGTACGACAGTGGCGACTACGGCAAGGCTCTACAGCTCGCGATGGACAGGATCGGTTACTCCGAGCTGCGGAAAGAGCAGGCTGAGAAGCGAGCGCGCGGCGAGTTGATGGGCATCGGTATCAGCAGTTTCACCGAGATCGTCGGGGCTGGTCCATCGAAGCATTTCGACATTCTCGGCATCAAGATGTTCGACAGCGCTGAGATTCGCGTGCATCCGACCGGCAAAGTCATAGCGCGGTTTGGCACGAAGTCGCAGGGCCAGGGCCACGAGACAACTTACGCTCAAATCGTCGCCGAAGAGCTTGGCTTTCCGGTCGATAGCATTCTTGTTGAAGAAGGCGATACGGACACGGCGCCGTATGGACTCGGCACGTATGCGAGTCGCAGCACGCCGGTCGCGGGGGCCGCGTGCGCGGTGGCTTGTCGAAAGATCAAAGACAAGGCACGAAAGATCGCAGCTTATTTGCTCGAAGCGCACGAGGACGATCTCGAATGGGAAGTCGGAAAGTTCTTCGTCAAGGGTTCGCCCGATCGCGCGAAGACGATTCAGGAGATCTCGCTCGCGGCATACACGAACCATCCGCCCGGAATGGAAGCGGGACTCGAAGCGGTGAATTATTACGATCCGCCGAATTTAACTTATCCGTTCGGCAGCTACATCTGCGTCGTCGACATCGATAAAGGGACGGGCGAGGTCAAGATCCGTCGCTTTGTGGCCGTTGACGATTGCGGCAACATCATCAATCCGATGATTGTCGAGGGACAGATTCATGGTGGGTTGACGATGGGACTGGGCCCCGCGCTTTACGAGGAGATTCAGTACGACGAGAGCGGTAACATACTTCAGGGCAGCTTCATGAATTACCTGCTGCCGACGGCGGTCGAAACACCCAACTGGGAGACTGACAAGACGTGCACGCCCTCGCCGCATCATCCGTTGGGCGCAAAAGGTGTGGGTGAGTCGGCGACTGTCGGTGCGCCGGCGGCGATCGTGAATGCGGTGGTCGATGCGCTCTGGCACTTGGGTGTGCGGCATGTCGATATTCCGATCACTTCGGCGAAGGTGTGGAAGTTGTTGCGCGACGCGGGCGTGCGTGATTAGCAACCTGATTTCTCTGCGTTAACCTCTGCGCTCTCTGCGTCTCTGCGGTTAAAACACAGCTCACCGCAGAGATGCAGAGGACGCAGAGGCTGCGCAGAGAAGAAAGATTGTGTTTTGGACATTCAGGATCAATATAACGAGTTGCGTGCGCGGGAAGAGCCTTTCGTTCTTGCCACGGTCGTCGCGTACAAGAGCCCTCAATCCGCGAAGCCTGGCTCGAAAGCCATCATCAAATCTGACGGCACGATGCTCGGTTGGATTGGTGGCGGCTGCGTGCAACCGATCGTCTTGCGGGAAGCGAAGCAAGCGCTGCAAACAGGTCGCCCTAAGCTTTTGACCATCAGCCCGGACGAGCCGCGTGATGACTGGAAAGGAGTGCAGTCGTTTAGCATGACGTGTGAAGGCGGCGGTTCACTCGAGATCTATCTCGAACCTGTTTTACCAAAACCGACACTCGTAATCGTCGGGTCGTCTCCGGTGGCTGAAACACTCGCACAGCTCGGCGCGCTGATCGATTTCAAGGTCGTCGCCGCTGATTCGGATTTCAGCTCGATCAGAGATCAGATCAACGAGTCGAGCTACGTCGTAGTCGCTACGATGGGAAACCGGGATGAAGAAGGATTGCTCGCAGTGGTCGGAACAAGGCCTGGATATCTTGGGCTGGTGGCAAGCAAGAAGAAATCCGAGGCACTGTTCGAATACGTTCGCAGTACCGGAGCGACGGACGAAGACATCGCCGTGATTACGTGTCCGGCCGGTATCGAGATCGGCAGTGAGACGCTGCCCGAGATTGCATTGAGTGTCGCAGCCGAGATCGTGCGCATTCGGCGGGCGAGTAGCGAACCGCAAGCGATCGTCGACAATGTCGCAACCGATCCGATCTGCGGCATGACCGTCGATATCGCGACCGCGAAATACAGCTCAGTCGCTGACGGGCAAACGTTCTACTTCTGTTGCCTGCGCTGTAAAGAGGCATTTGATCGTCCACAGATTTCGCAGATCACACAGATTGGCAGAAACTCTGCGTAATCTGCGTAATCTGCGGATTGATGTTTTATGAAGTTTATCTCGGGACTAATCCTGGGCGCGGGCGCGTCGCAGCGGTTTGGACCACCGAAGCAGCTCCAACCTTACCGCGGCACAACGATGCTCGGTTGGGTTGTGGACCAGGCGCAGCGCGCTACAACTCTTGCTGAAGTTGTTGTTGTGCTGGGGCGTGCGGCAGATGAGGTGCGGGCACAAGTCGATTTCGGCGCCGCGCGCGTGGTGGAGAATCCCGTGTTCGGCGAAGGCTGTTCGTCGTCGTATCGGGCGGGTATTGGCGCCATTAATCCCGAGTCGTCCGCAATCATGATTATTCTCGGCGATCGGCCGCAGGTCACACCGGAGATAATCGATGGGCTCGGTGCCGAGTGGCACGACGCTCCGATTGCGTTGTGTTCGTATCAGGGACGAAAAGGTCATCCGATGATCTTCGCGCGCTCACTTTTTAGCGAACTGGTCGATCTACATGGCGACAAGGCAGCGTGGAAGCTGGTCGACGCAAATGCGCCGCTGGTGCAGGAAGTTGAATTCGATATTCCTTATCCTGACGACATCAACACGCCCGAAGATTTCGCGCGACTGATAACACCGAATTGAGAGAAGAAGTCAGACAAATCCAGCACCTCCTGGAACAACAGGTCTACGTCGCCGACGCCGCGATTGCCACCGCGCTGTACCTCTCGATGACCCTCGGCAAGCCGCTGCTGATCGAAGGACCGGCAGGTGTCGGCAAGACCGAGATCGCAAAGGCGCTGGCTACCGCTCTCGACACGCGTTTGATTCGTCTCCAGTGCTACGAGGGTCTCGACGCCACGACGGCCCTGTACGAATGGAATTACCCGAAACAGTTGCTGCATCTCAAACTCGAAGAGTCGTCCACCGCTTCTGAAACAGAAAAGGAAGCGATGATCTTCAGTGAAGCGTTTCTGTTGAAGCGGCCGTTGCTTCAGGCAATCACGGAACACGAACGCGCGCCGGTGTTGTTGATTGACGAGATCGATCGCAGCGATGAGGAATTTGAGGCGTTTCTGCTCGAAGTGTTGTCGGATTATCAGGTGACGATTCCCGAGATCGGATCGATCAAGGCCACGCACCGTCCGCACGTGATCCTGACTTCCAATCGTTCGCGCGATTTGTCAGATGCGCTGCGACGCCGTTGTCTGTATCACTGGATTGATTATCCGACGCTCGAGAAAGAACTCGAGATCGTGCGCGCGAAAGTTCCGCTGATCGCGGAAAGCCTGGCGACGAGTGTCACTCGAGTGATGCAGGCGACGAGAACGATGAGCTTGTCGAAGATTCCGGGCGTCGCAGAAACGCTCGACTGGGCCAACGCGCTCGTTGCTTTGCAGGCGCCGGAGTTGAATGAAGAGATCGTGGCGGAAACGCTCGGATGTTTTCTCAAGGACGAGAGTGACGTGGCGGCGTTCAAAGCCGAGTTGCCGCGGATTTCTACGGATGTCTAATCTTGAAGTCGAAAAGCTGGTCGGTTTTTGCCGGGAATTGAGAGCGCACGGGCTGCACGTGACGCCCGCGGAAGCAGTAACCGCAGCGGCCGCGTTACGCGTAATCGACACGATTGATCGCGACGAAGTCTTCCTCAGCTTACGAAGCATTCTCACCACGAGCGTCGACGATTTTTCTATCTTTGCAGATGTATTCAAGCGGTTTTGGAACCGGTCGCGCTCCACCGCCGGCAGCGCCACCGCCCGCATGCAGACCCAGGCGCAGCGTCAAACTTCAAAAGGTCTCGCGTTCTTTCTCGAACACTGGGGCAGTTCATTCAGTGCCGGTGCTCAACCAGTTAAAGTTCCCGGCGCGAGTGACACCGAGTCGATCAAGACTAAAGATTTCAGCGAATTCACCAACGAAGAGCTCGAAGAGGTTTCGCGTCTCGCGCGCCGCATGGTCCGGCGCTTGGCGCGCAGGCCGAGTCGTCGCTGGCGCCCGGTAAGGCGCGGGTCCAGAGTGAATCTGCGACGCTCGTTACGCTTGTCGTTGAAAACCGGCGGCGAGCTGATCGATCTGACTTACAAAGAGCGCCGCCCAAAACGCACGAAGCTCGTCGTGCTCTGCGACGTCTCGGGATCGATGGACATGTACAGCCGCCTGCTGCTGCAATTCGTCTACGGGCTGCAAAACAGTTTTGCGAAAGTCGAATCGTTTGTGTTCGCGACGTCGCTCGCGCGCATAACCGGCGACTTGAAGAACAAGACTTACAAGCGCGCGCTGGATCGGCTGTCAGCGAACGTGCGCGGCTGGTCCGGCGGCACGCGCATCGGCGCGAGTCTGACGATGTTCACCGATCAGTGGTTGCGCCGGGTGGATAAACGCACCGTCATCATCATACTGAGCGACGGCTGGGACACAGGTGACCCAGAGCAACTCGCAACAGCGCTCGCGCTTTTGAAACGCCGCGCGGGTCGTTTGATCTGGCTGAATCCATTGCTGGGCCAGAATGATTACGCGCCCGTCACACGAGGGATGCAAGCAGCGCTGCCGTTCATCAACGTCTTCGCGCCTGCACACGATCTCGCGAGCCTGCGCGCGCTCGAACCACACCTGGTTTTATGATCACAAAAGGCACAAAAGTATGATCACAAAAGGCACAAGAGTATTCTTAGTTGTTTGTGCTCTTTGTGATCTTCATTTGTGCTTTTTGTGGCCCTACTCTGATGGAAGAATTATTCGATGATATCGAAAAGCTAGCGCACGCTGAAAAACGTGTGGCGATGGCCACGCTCGTCGCGACGCGCGGCACGAGTCCGAAGCGCGAAGGCGCGAAGATGTGGGTTGGCGCAGAAGGTCGCATTCTCGGCTCGGTGACGATTGGCGGTTGTGTCGACGCACGCGTGATCGCCGAATCGGAGCAGGCGCTCTCGTCGTTCCAATCACGGCTCGTCGAGATGAAACTCGGCAACGAAGACGCGTGGGAGATCGGCTTCTCGTGCGCAGGTGATCTCGACGTCTTCATCGAGCCGGTGGATCTGACGCGTTCCGATAACGTCTTTGAACTCTACCGCGCTGTTCGCAACGCGATCGATCAAGGAAAACGAGCGGCACTCGCCACCGCGCTGAAAGACAGTTCGCGCAAGCTGTTGCTAATCGAAGGTGGGGAAACCTCCGGATCGTTAGGGACGCCCGAACTCGACCGCGCAGCGCAAACAGTCGCACTGGACGTGATGAGAAAGGGCGCGTCCGCCACCGTTCTTCTCGGCACAGACTCCGTCTTCTTCGAGACGCATGGACCCTCACCAACCCTGATCGTCTTCGGCGCCAGTCACGTCGCGATGCCGCTCGTCAGTCTCGCCCACGATATGGGACTGAAAACGATTGTCGTCGACGGCCGCCCGCGCTTTGCGACACGAGAACGTTTTCCGGATGTCGATCATTTGCTGATCGGCATTCCTTCCGAGATCGCGGAAACACTCGCTTACACGTCTTCGACGTTCGTGGTGCTGACCGCACACGATTACAAGTACGATCTGCCGGTGCTGAAGGTGGTGTTGCCTTCGCGCCCGGCATACGTTGGCTTACTGGGCAGCAAGCGACGGGGCTCGGCGATCAAGGAATTTCTGCATGATGGCGGAATGGAGCCGGAGTTGTTGGACCAGCTTCATGTCCCGACCGGTCTCGACATCGGCGCGCAAACCGCGGCCGAGATCGCGTTGAGCATCCTTGCCGAAGCGGTCGCGCTGAGATCAGGCCGAACAGCCACGTTTTTGAAAGATGCCTGAGTTATACAGCGACATTCTCCTGGACCACTTTCGTCATCCGCGGAACTACGGCAGTCTCGACGCACCCGACGTCAGCAACGAACAGTTCAACCCTCTTTGCGGCGATCGAATCCGGCTCGAATTGAAGCTCGAACACTCGTCAGTAACTGCGGCCCGGTTCAAAGGTGATGCCTGCGCGATCTGCGCCGCCGCCGCCTCGCTGCTCACGGAAATCATCCTCGGCCAGAGTGTCGAACAGCTCGCGAGCCTGCCCGACGCGCGGTTGATATCAGCGCTTGAAAGCGACATCCAGCCGGCGCGACTACAATGCGCCTTGCTGCCTCTGCACGCGCTCCATGAAGGCTTGGCCAACTATCGTAGTGAACCCAAACAATAAGTCAGATTCCCGGCAAAGCCGCTTAAACTGGAAAACAGGTCTCGGTGCGTCGGGAGCGCGCGACGGTTCAGGGGGCTGGTATTGATGGACCGCGCGCGCTCATTGTTTAGTAACGGGTAGAATTGCGCTATGACGAATCAGACAGTTCTACGCGTCGCGCGGCCTACGGATCATCTTGACGAAGTAATCAGGTTCTACACTGAAGGAATTGGTTTGACGATACTCGGATCGTTTGCGGATCACGAGGGATTTGACGGCGTGATGCTCGGCCTGCCCGGCGCTTCTTATCATCTCGAGTTTACGCGCAAACACGGACATGCCGCGGGACGTGCACCGACGCAGGACAACCTGCTCGTGTTCTACGTGAGTGATAAGCAGGAATGGCTAAAAGCTACCCAACGCATGTCGCTTGCCGGTTACCAGCCCGTGCCTTCGTTTAATCCTTACTGGGATCATTCAGGACAAACGTACGAAGATCCCGACGGCTATCGCGTGGTAATACAAAACCAATCGTGGCCTGGTTAGTCGTGACTTCGAATAAGTACTTTGTGCTTGCTGGTTTATTTCAAGGGGTTGAGTGCAGCCTGCCCCCCGACAGGCTGCACTCTGGTGCGGTTTGCACAACCGCCAATCTGAGTCCTCACGGTTTTACCCGAAGATGCCCCAGATGCCGCCATCGATTGAAACGACCCCTGAGTGCGATATAGGTAGCCGCCCGCCACTCTACGAGCGCCACCCGCTCCATTCACCGGAATCACTTCATAATGCGAGACGGACCAATGCCGTGTTGCGCCCCCTTGAATTCTGAGAAGGGATTGCTGCCAATCGTGCGCCGTCTCTTTTGCAACGACCGTGCCCACTCGGTTTGGGTCACAGAAAACACGAAAGCACACAAGAAAAATCAGGAAAACCCTTTGCGCTGCTTGTGCTTTTCGTGGATATGTCCGGAGGTTATGTCTCAGCGTGAGACAGAGGCGAACAGGCGTGGTTCAGGGTGAATCAGGCGTTGGACCATGCACGTGTGAGTCGATTAGTTTGAGAATTTCTGCGGGCGGAAATGGTTTTGCGAGTCCACCGATCGCGCCGAGTCGCCGCGCCTCTTCGCAGACTTGTGGACTGCCGTGCGCCGTGATTAGAAGTATCGGGATGTGCGGCTGAAGCGTGAGAAGATCCGTGATCAACTGGAACCCTGAAACGTCCGTCAGAAAAAGATCTACGATACTAAATACAAACCGCCGGTTACTCGCCTGTTCGATTCCATCCTGTCCTTTTGTCACAAGCACGACCTCGTAGCCGCTCGACTCAAGCACAAGCCTGAGCGCGTCGCCTACAGACGGTTCGTCGTCAATAACGAGAATGGCGGGTTTTTCTATAATTTCGACGTTGGGCACTGTCTATTCTACGGCTTCGTCGCTACGGGTGAATCAGGCCGTTCAACTTTTATGCCCAGCTTCTTGAGTTTCCGATAAAACGTGGGTCGGGGAAATCGCAGGATCTGTGCGCTCTTCTTGACGTTGCCGGCCGTACGTTCGAGCGTTTGCAGAATCGCCTCGCGCTCGATCTCTTCCATCGGCACCAGCGGCGGAATCACGAAATTCGAGCTGGTCGAGCGCGTTTGGAACTCTTCCGGTAAACAACTCGGCACCAATTCTGTCCCCGAGCAAAACAGCACGGCGCGTTCAATCACGCTCTCGAGCTGCCGAATGTTGCCGGGCCAGTCGTAACGGACGAGGCGGCTGATGGCTTCAGGGGAGATGTCGCGAATATTCTTTCCATACTGCTCGTTGAAGCGAACCAGAAAACGATTTGCGATCAGCGGTACGTCGTCGAGACGCTCGCGCAGTGGCGGCACTTTGAGTTTGATCGTGCTGATGCGGAAGTAAAGGTCTTTTCGCAAAAATCCCTCGTCGATCAGCGCGAGAGTGTTGCGATTCGTCGCTGAAACGAGTCGAAAATTCACGTCGATCTCGCGCTCGTCGCCAAGCCTGCGCAGTCTTCGTTCCTGCAGGACGCGCAACAATTTGGTTTGCAGGTGCGTCGGCATTTCCGCAATCTCGTCGAGCAGCAGCGTGCCCTGATTTGAAGCTTCGATCAGTCCGCGTTTATCGCGATCGGCACCGGTAAACGCGCCTTTCTTGTAGCCGAAGAGCTCCGATTCAATGAGCTCGTGTGGAATCGCGGCGCAGTTGATCCTGATAAACGGACCAGACGCGCGTTGGCTCTGCGTGTGAAAAGCCGTGGCAATCAATTCCTTGCCGGTACCACTCTCGCCTTCGATCAGCACGGACGCATCGGAAGGTGCAGCGGTGCGAATGGTTTCAAAGATCTGCCGCATGCTCGGATCGCGGCCGATCATCCCAAAGGTTTCACTGTCACCGGCGAGTGTTCGTTTGAGCGACTCGTTCTCGTGTCGCAACTCCGCGAGTTGCAAAGCGCGGTCGACGAGAGCAAACAGACGATCGGGCGTGTAAGGCTTCTCGAGGTAATAGTAAGCACCGGCTTTGATGGCTTCGATGGTGATGTCGAGCGAGCCGTAGCCGGTCATCAGGATGACCTCAATCTCCGGAGTGTTGCGCTTGATGTGTTTGGTCAGATCAATTCCTGACGCATCCGAAATTCGAAGATCAGTGATCACAAGGTCGACGCGGTTTTGCTTGAGGATCGCCGTAGCGGCAGCAAAACTGTTTGCGGTCAAGACTTCAAATCCCGCGCCACTGAGGATCAGCTCCAGTGATCCAGTGACGCTTGGCTCATCATCAACGACCAGAATTTTCTTGGGGGGTCGGGCGATCACCTTCTAACTCCTCTCGCTTGCTGGTAATTCAATTCTGACTTCAGTTCCCTTTCCGGGCTCGCTTTCGACGACGATTTGTCCGCCGTGTTGTTGAATAATCTTTTGCGCGTAGGGCATTCCCAAACCGAGTCCGCGACTCTTCGTCGTACTGAACGGTTCGAAGATCTGTTTGATCTGATCCGGAGTCATTCCTGAGCCGGTATCCCTGATTGCCAGCAACAACTTGTCGGCGTCCGTGCGGGTGAAAATCGTCAACTGTCCACCGGCGGGCATGGCTTGAACCGCATTGAGCACGAGGTTGAGCGTGGTCGCGCGAATCGACGGTTCGTCGAGCATGCCGGTGACGGGTGAATCAGCGAGATTCAGGCTCGTTTCGATTGAATGAGCGGCGATCTCGGTGCTCAAAAGCTCAGTCACGTCGCGCGCGACTCCATTCAGGTCAACTCTTCTCGGCGCGAGTGTGACCGGCCGCGCGAAATTCAGAATCTGCTCAGTGGTGGCGGTTAAGTTGTTGATCGTTTCGATGATCTTGTCGATCAGGATGGCGTCACCGTTGGGCAACTTGCCGTCGATCTTGCCCTTGAGATGTTCCGAATAGAGTAGTAGACCGGTCAGCGGGTTTCTGACTTCATGGGCCACCTGGGCTGCGACCCGGCCGAGTGTCGCAACTTTCTCGTTGTGTGCAAGGCGCTGATTAGCCTCGACTAATCGTTTTTGTTTGCGGTCGACGATGGCCAGCAAGATGCTGACTACGATCACGTCCACCGTCATCGAGATAAAGAAATGCTCGGTTCTTTGTTCGAGTTTGTCGCGGTTTTCGGCATTCGCAGAGCCTGGATATTTGCGCTCGACCCAGGCGTAGTAAGGCGGCTTTAGCACCTTTTCCCAAGTCAGGATCACGGCCGAAGTCAGCATCACCGTCAAGACAGTAAAGAGGACTACCAGGCGCACGCTGAAGCCTTTTTTAAACGTCACCATCTCGCCGCGAGGCTCATTGAGAAACATTTTCGAAAGGACACTCATAGGCAATTCCCGGCACAGACTGTTAAGAACAGCCCTTTGGAGAAGGGATTTCCTTTTTGGTTGGTGTTGGAACGAGGTTATCTAACTACAACACCCAAAACAGTTGCTTGAAGTCTGCAAGAGTTGCTGCAACCGGTGCCGACAGTGTCTCATATTGAAACCAAGTTCGCACGCGCTGAAAGAAGATTTTTAGTTTCCCTCGTATGGCAGTTATTGCAGAAGGATTTTCACTGTGCAACTGCGTGCGGCGACGACGATCCGGACAGAGAACACAGAGGTTACACAGAGAAGCAGTTATCAATTTTCAGATCCGGTGGAATCTGTGTAATCTGTGAACAAATGTGTGGCAGGTTTACTCTGAAAAGTCCGGAGCGCGTGAAGTTTGACGACGTCGTCAATTCTGTCGACCTGGAAGATCTCGTGCCGCGCTACAACATCGCTCCGAGTCAAAACGTTCTCGCCGTCGTCGAGCGCGACTCGCTTCGAGAACTTACTTTCCTGCAGTGGGGCCTGATTCCTTTCTGGAGCAAAGAAGCCAAGGCATTCATCAACGCGCGCGTCGAAACGATCGACGATAAGCCCACTTTCACCGACTCGTTTGAGCGAAGGCGCTGCCTCATTCCCGCGGATGGATTTTACGAGTGGGAGCGAATCAACAAGAAGCTGTCGCAGCCTTATTACTTTCAGATGAAAGACGGAAAGCCGTTCGCGTTTGCCGGCATCTGGGATCGTTGGAAATCTGATGGCAACACGATCATCTCCTGCGCGATCATTACCACGAGTGCGAATGAGTTGTTATCTACAATCCATCACCGCATGCCCGTGATACTGCCACCCGAATCACACGCGCTCTGGTTGAATGAACAGTCGCGAGCGCCGGACTTGAAGGAACTGCTCATGCCCTTTCCCGCCTGGGAAATGACCAGCCACGCAGTCAGTCGCGACGTCAACGACACGAAAAACGACGACGCGCATCTGCTGCAACAAGTCGACCCGAACATAGGTGTGAATCTTAGACTTTTCTAATCTGTGGATAAAAGCATTGTCCCGTCGCGGTCGTTTATGCGATTCTTATAGCGACCATTGAGGTCGTGCCAGCCCCGCAGTAACTCTCACAAATCAACCTTGAAAACGCTCGAACTCCGAGAGGGATCATGCCTACACGTAAAACTATACGAAAGAGAGTCGGTTGGTCGATTTTTGCGCTGCTGGTGCTGCTCATCGTCGTGCAGGTTCCGCGTGTCGCGAGCCAAATGTGTTACAACGCGGGCAGAAGCCTCTACGGCGCCGGCCAATACAAGTCTGCCGCTTTCGCATACCGAAGCTCGGTCGCTCTCAACGGTCGTTTTGCTCAAGGCTACATACAGCTCGGCTCCGCTTATCTGGCTCTGAAAAAGTATGCGTTGGCCGAATCCGCTTTCCTCTCAGCCAGGAACATCGACGACGATTCGTACGCTGCTTGCGGATTGGGAATGGTGTATGACGCTATGAATCGTGACGACGACGCGGAGAAGGAATTCCACCGCGCCATGAGTCTCAATCCCACTGACTGGTGCGCGTACAATCAGTTGGCCAGAATGAACTACGATCGCGGCAAGTATCACGAAGCGATCGACGGTTTCAAACAGGTGCTCACAATGACGCAGACTTCCGGAACGTATGTGCTTCTCGGCAACTCACACGTGTACGCACGAGAGTACGAACCGGGTGTTGAAGCATACAAGCACGCGCTCCAACTCAATCCAAAGAATGAAGCGGCGCACTTTCAACTTGCAGTCGCTTACGGCTTTCTAAACCGCTACGAAGAAGCGGCCGCGGAATACAAAGAGGTCCTGAAATCAGATCCAAAAGACGATTGGTCGCGCTATTCGTTGGCGCTGATCTACATGTCTTTGCACAACAAACCGGCGGCCTTCGAGGAATACAAGATTCTGCAGAAGACCGATCCGGAAAGGGCCACTGAACTACTTCAAGAGCTTGTTTTGCCGGAGGTCAGAGAAAGAGGTAAGGAGAAACTTTACCTTGTGCCGTTGAATAATTATCCGGCGGCTTCGATTGCGAAACTCGTGAACTTCTGCAAAGAGAAAATCGGCGTTCAGCCGGTTGTGATTGAACCGGTTCCGTTCGCGCTGACGACCGTCGACAAGCAACGGCAACAGGTAATCGCGGAAGAGGCAGTCGAATTGATAAAGCAGAAGAATCGAAATCTCGTCGCTGATCCAAATGCGATCGTCATTGCCCTGACTGACCAGGACATGTACATCCGCAGCAATAAGAATTGGGATTACGCCTTCTGGTACTGGCGACAGCGACGATTCGCTGTAGTTTCATCAGCGCGCATGAATCCGGCGAATCTCGGAGCCGCCGCGAACGATGTTCTAACCGAAACGCGTTTGCGCAAAACGGTTTTGAAAAATATCGGCATCCTTTTTTATCTCTATCCGACAAATTACGATCCGAAAAGCGTGTTGTATGGCGACGTCAATGGTGTCGAAGATATCGACAAGATGAGTGAAGACTTCTAACCGGCATCAGCGAACGCTTTGCACAAAAAGTCGGTGACCTTGCTTTTCTCTGCGCCACCTCGGCGTTCTCTGCGTCTCTGCGGTGAGTTATTGCTGAATTAGTTAACCGCAGAGACGCAGAGAACGCAGAGGTGGCGCAGAGAAATCAATAATTCGACACTTTTTGTGCAAAGCCATCAGCGAATGCTTTTTGCGCGGCTTCTGTTAGTGCAGCCGACATTTGACGATATGGCGCGCCGCCGTAACTGATCCGCGCAACGCCGAGTTGGGCCATTGTCTTCGTCGGTGGCGTGTCGGGCAGTACGAGAATGTTTACGGGCAGGTGTGTGCGCTCGCAGAGTTTCTCGATCAACTCCGGATCTCGCAGTCCCGGCGCAAATAGTCCACTCGCACCGGCTTCGGCATAACCGGCCGCGCGCTCTAGAGCTTCTTCCAACTGGCCTTCGTCGTGTTTAGCGGGATAAGTCTTCAGAAAAACATCGGTGCGAGCGTTGATGTAGATCGGAATGCCGGTGGCTTCGGCGGCGTCGCGAATCGCACGGATGCGCGCGGATTGATCTTCGATCGTTTGTAGTGCATCGGCGCCGATAATTCGATCTTCGAAGTTGATGCCGACCGCACCGGCGGCGATCACGTTGCGGATGTTGTCTTTCAATACTGAAAGATCGGTCGCATATCCGGTTTCGAAGTCGAGTGTGACCGGGAGGCTAACGCTGTCTGCGATGCGCTTGATGTTGGCGAGGACCAATTCGAGCGGAATTGTTTCGCCATCATCAAAACCATGCGCCGCCGCGACGGACCAACTGCCTGTGGCAATCGCTTTCGCTCCAGCCTGCGCCAACGTTCGAGCGCTGCCCGCGTCCCAGATATTGAACAAGATCACAGGCGAGCCTTTTACGTGCAAGCTTCTAAACAACTCGGCTTTTTCTCTTTCATTCATGGTTGTTTCTTAGCACAAAAAGTGAATTCTGAGAAACGGTACTTCAGCTCAGAAACCTTTCGCGCTTTTTGTGCCTTTTTGT
>DATNDM010000224.1:0-9629 GCA_035553235.1 Pyrinomonadaceae bacterium
GTTCGTCAGGCAAATGGCGTTGAGTACGAATGACCTTGTGTACAACCAGGGCACGCAGAAGCTGTATGCGAGTGTTCCGAGTAGCGAAGGCAGCACGGGCAACAGTCTTGCAGAAATTGATCCGGTAACCGCCGCCGTCGCTACGCAGGTGTTTGTGGGAAGTGAGCCGACACAGTTGGCCCAGGCTGATGATGGTTCCACGCTTTACATCGGCATCGATGGCGCGGCATCGATCCGTCCTTACAATATTCTGACTCACACGCCCGGGACGCAGTTTCCCGTCGGCCGAGACGGCTTTACTGGTCCATATTCATTCAGTGACATTGCAGTTTCACCGGGCAACCCTGCAGTGATCGCCGTTGCTCGTCAAAATCGCTTCAATTCTCCATCCGAAGCTGGTGTTGCAGTTTTCGATAACGGCGTACAGCGCCCGAACACTGGTCCGGGCCACATCGCCGGAAGTGATGTTATTACTTTCGGCTCGTCGTCTGTTCTGTATGGGAATAGTTTCCAGGGCCTCACGACCATGGCCATTGATAACTCCGGTGTCACGGTGACCGGCACAACTCCTTTTGCAGTCGGAAGCTCACTGATTTTCGACAACAATCGTCTGTATAGTGCCCGGGGACAGGTGCTCAATCCAGCCACTGGAGAACTGGTCGGAAGCTTTTCGTTCGGAGGATTATTTGACGCCTCAGGTTTTGTGATCGACTCCGCTAACAACCGCGCCTATTTCCTCCTCGGCAGTAACCCTACCCTGCAGATCAAAGCATTCGACCTGACCACGTTTCTGCCACTGGGCTTCGTCAATGTCTCGGTTCCATCCGGATTTTCGAGCAGCTTAGTGAAATGGGGAACAAACGGACTCGCGTTTCGGACGAATAATCGACAGGTGTTTTTGATTGAAACCACGTTGGTGAATCCGGGTGTACCGGTCGCGAGTCCGACGCCGACTCCATCTCCGACACCATCACCATCTCCGACAATCCCAACGTTTGTCAGACGAATCAACTTAGCGGCAAACGATCTTGTTTACAGTCAGGCAACACAAAAGCTGTATGCGAGCATATCAAGTGATGTCGGCGTTAACGGCAACAGCATACTGACGATCAACCCTCAGACGGGAGCGCTGGGACCATTTACTTTCATTGGAAGTGAGCCGGATAAGCTCGCAATTTCTGCCGATGGCCAAACTGTCTGGGCGCACCTCGACGGTGCGCAGGCTGCTCGTAGATTCGACACTTTGACCGAAACCGCAGGTTTGCAATTCAACACTGGTACTGCACGTGCACAGGATCTGGAAGTTGTTCCGGGCAGTCCGGGTTCATTGGCGTTAACAAAATTGTTTGGCGGCGGTGTGTTCATTTACGACAACGGAGTGCAACGCGCCAATAGTGGACCTTCATTCCCCTCGGTTGGACCAATCGAGTTTGGAGCCAGCGCGTCCACCTTATACGGATTCAATAGCGGTGACAGCGGCTTACAAGTAGTGAAGTACCTCGTCGATGCAGCGGGAGTAACACAATCGACGGTGACTGGAGCGCTGCTGACCGGAAATTCGTTGAAGTTTTCAAACGGCCTCTTGTATTCAGGTGGCGGCCGGGTAGCAGACCCGGAGAACCAGACCCTCGTAGGAACACTCACAGGCGGTGGCCAGGGGATGGCCGTAGATGCCGCTAGTCATCGCGTTTTTTATGTGACTGGGAATGGCCTCAATGTCACCTTGAGCGCTTTCAATTCCGATACTTTCCTGCCGATTGGATCGGTAACGCTGCCCATTACTGGTAACCCACCGGTGAATCTCGTGCGCTGGGGAACAAACGGTCTTGCGTTCAATACTCAGTCAGCAGGATTTATCGAAGCGGGCCAAATCTATATTTTAGAGTCGGCGTTAGTTTCAGATGCGGTGCCGATACCGGCCGGCGTACAGTTTGCTGCTGATAAGCTTTTTAGTTCCGAAGGCTCTCAAGTACAAGTCAGAGTTTCTCGAACCGGTGACGTCTCGGGAAGTATCTCTGTCAATTACTCGACCAGCGACGTTACTGCCACTGCCGGATCCGATTACCCGGCGACGAGTGGCACGCTCAACTTCGGCCCGAATGAGTTGAACAAAGACATCTTCATTCCGATCACGAGCGACAACCTCTACGAAAATGGAACTGAAACATTCAATCTGAATTTGAGTGGCCCAACCGGCGGAGCCATCGTCACGACGCCGAGCACGACCATCATTATCCAGGACAATAACTCCCAACCTCAGGTTTCCGCCGCATCTACGCTGCGCATCACTGAAGGTGATTCCGGAACGAAGAACGCTTCGATCGACATCCATCTGAGCAATGCCTCCGTCCAGGTTGTGAGTCTGGATTATGTGACTTCCAACGGCACGGCCACGGCGGGCAATGACTACGTTGCTGCTTCCGGTACGCTCACCATTCAGGCGTTAGCGACATCCGCAACTATCAACATTCCCATCAACGGCGACACTACCGTTGAGCCGGACGAAACCTTCACGGTCGCGCTGAGCAATCCGAAGAACATATCGTCCCTCTTTACCACCAATGTCACGGTCACGATCGCCAATGATGATGCGACGTTACAACTGAGCAATAATGCCTTCAGCGTTAATGAGTCGGCGGGACAGGCGCCCGTAACAGTCACTCGAATAGGAGACACTTCGCGAGCTGCTTCGGTCCAGTTCGCTACTACGGACGCCGCGGGCTTGCAGAGTTGCACGGTCGCCAACGGTAAGGCATCTGAGCGTTGCGATTACGGTACGGCCGTTGGAACCGTGCGCTTCGCGATTGGCGAAACGACGAAGACCTTCTTTATTCCGATCGTGGATGATGCGCTCGTCGAAGGCGATGAAACTTTCACCGTGAACGTGAGTGGACCATCCGCAGCTACGCTCGGCTCTACAACCGTCGCCACTATTACAATCGTCGACAACGACTCGACACCCGCGACGCAAAACCCGGCTGATGGCGTGAACTTCTTCGTCACTCAGCAGTACATCGACTTCCTCGGCCGTCTGCCTGACTCAGTTGGTTTTGCAAATTGGACCGCAACGCTGGGCGGATGTCCGAACGGCGGGTTCGGTGAGTTTGATAATCCTGACTGCGATCGCGTGCACGTTTCGGCGGGTTTCTTCCTTTCGGAAGAGTTTCAGGGGCGCGGCTACTTTGCTTATAAGTTCTATGAAGTTGGCTTCGACCGCCGGCCAGCTTACGCGGAGTTTATGCCTGACATGGTCCAGGTTGGTGGACCGCAGTCACCGCAATCCGAAGTGTTGAGCAAAGCAGAATACACGGACGCGTTTGTGCAGCGTCAGGAGTTCAAGAATCGATACGATGCGCTTTCCAATACAGCTTATGTGAATGCGCTCGAGGCCAATGCGGAAGTCACGCTTTCAAACAAGGCGGCTTTGGTCGATGCGCTGAACACAAATCAGAAGACGCGCGCACAGGTGCTGCGTGAAGTCGTCGAACTGCAATCTGTGAATGACAAGTTTTTCATACGCGCGTTTGTCGCGATGCAGTACTTCGGCTACCTGCGACGCGATCCGGACACGATTGGCTATAACAACTGGGTTACGACGCTGACAGCCGATCCGAGCAACTTCCGCCACATGATCTTCGGCTTCATCTTTTCAGATGAATATCGCCACCGCTTCGGCCCGTAGTCGAAAGAGCGTTTTTAGCCACAAAGAAGCACAAAAAGCTCAAAACAGGTTCTGCTGATTTGAGCTTTTTGTGCTTCTTTGTGCTTAAAGTAGATACCTATAAACTCTCCGCGATCTGGAGGTACACATCGCGGATCTGACGCTCATAGTCTTCCTGCTCTTTGAAAACATTCTGAAAACGCTTCAGCGGATTCGCTATCTCGTCAATGTCCCACCAGCCGACTTCATTCAAGTGGTCGGCGGGTATGGGAAAATCGTTCTGGACGACCTGTTTTCGCCGGCCGTCATTCGCGATCAATTCTCTCGCCCAGGCTTGCGACGTCACCGGCACAAGGCCGTCATTCCTGCCGGCGTGATCGCGGATAAAATCCCACGCGTGCTTGAGCGGAAAAAAGACCAGAGAGCCATCTTCAGCGCCGGCGAAGGTTCGATACTGAACGTCATTCGTAGCTTCCTGATCTTCCGCGCGACGGTTGAACTCGTCACACTGCGTGATTCTCAAGTCGTTGAAGCCGTCCAGATTTACAACTTGCCGCAACGCTGCCTGTAGAAAAAAGCCGCCGTTATCAATCACGTGATCGGCGAGAATCGTGCCCAAATGAGGAGTGCCGATCGTGACCAGGGTCGCGACCTTGTCAGCCATGCCTTTGTCGACGATCATGTGGCGCGCATCGAGGCCGCCCATGCTATGAGCGATGATGTTGACCTTTGGCGCTCCCGTGCCGGCGAGAGCTTCATTGACTCTGGCTCGCAGTTGTTCTGCTCTCAGATCGACCGGACCAGCGAAGTCCTCATTTGGATGAAAAACCTGGAAGCCATGTGACTCCAAATGCGTTTTGATCAACTTGAAGTACTGAAATCGATCTCCGAATTCAGTGTCAGGTACGTTGAGTTTTGTCCTGAGATTCTGGAGCAGGATGTCGAATCTGGCGATGCCGTGGGCCAGTACAATCGGGAGGCGTTGATTAGACATTGCAATTCCTTTCTCGTTCGCATTAGCCACCGCCGCAAGGCGGCACGTTGTTTTTGAGGTATGGCTGCCGATATTCGCGTTGAATATGAACCGCCAACTTCTCGTAATGCTCTTCAGTTGGGCAGACGATTTTTTCTGGTTTGATAATCGTGTTCAGTGCCTCGAGCCTGAACTCGTTAACGACCTCGTCATTGATGACATCGCGAATCCAGATCTCGCGCACGCGTGTGCCGAACAGGCCACGTATGCGCCGATAAACTTCCACATCCAACTCGCCCGAATCGCCAACGAGGATGAACTCCCTTTCGGGAAATCGTTCCATCAATCGTGTAATCTGTTCGACTTTGTGATCGTAGGTTCGGCTCAGCGAGCCACAAATGGAATCGATCAGGAGCGCGCGGGTATCCGCGGATAAGAAGTTTTTTGGAAAGTAGTTGAGGTGAAAGGTGCCACGCGGAAAGCCGGCGTTGGCAAGGAACTCCGACAGAGACTCATAAAGCTGCCACGGCCCTCCGGAGACGTAGTGAAAAGCAGCATTACCCAATGCCCGGTATCTTTCAATCATGTCACTCAACGCCACGAACGGGCGGCAGAAAGTATTCTTCAGCACCACGTCTTTGTCGGCGGGAACTTCTGTTACCTTGATCGTGTCGTCGATGTCGGAGACCACCGACAACCCACGTGGTCCAATGAGATTTACTTTGCCCTTTCCTCGGTGACCCTCAGACACAACGGTGAGGCTGAGCCAGCCATCGCCGGAGTTCTGCCGCGCGGCTAAAGTTTGCGCCTTGTCTGCCCGGAGTCTGACGACCATTTCGATCAGTCCGTTTAGATCACTCAGTTGGAAAGTGTGCTGGTCGTCGTCGGTGTCGAACTGAATCGTCACAACCTGATTCGAGCGGCTATCGTCGGAGAAATCGTCGAACCGTGCACTGAAGTTGCTAATCTCCTCGTTGCTGCAGTGGATGATCGCCTGGGCCAACTCGTCAATCAGATGGTCAGGCAAGCGCCGGTTTTGGTGCACCCACCCGCGCAACGGAATCACCCACTCATCGCCTTGAAGAAATCCGTAAGTCGGATAAATCGTGACCTCGACGTCGCCATCATGAAAGATCGCGTTCAGGTGATCTGAGATTTTCTTTTGCAGCAGGTTGTGCATCTTCACTCCCCTTTGAAACAAAGCAGGCTAAAGCGGTCGACGGTACCAGACGAGGTTCCGGAGAGAGCGAAGAACCTGTTGGGCCAGGTTGGTCCAGGGACGGAGGAGAACCAGTGATCGCAAATCGTGAAGTCGCGCGCCATCCGGTGCGATGCATCGAGGAACATGAGCGGATAAAAACTCATGACCTGCTGGCGCTGTTCAGGGGAACTGTCTGGGTGTCTGACAACAAAATTCTTAACAAAGCCGCTATTGTTGTTTTCCAGTTGGATCTGCACATCCTCGAACCTGTGGCCCGGATCGAGGTCCATCTGAAGTTCGCGGGTTTCTTCTTGCTTGAAGATTTGCCCGGCGTTGTCGGTATTTGATTGGCGGTTTGCCGGATCAATGCCTTCGAGGTCGGGATAACGCTCGCGAAAGCAGCCGAGCATCTCGTCAAACGAGCGATTTTCGAGCAGCAACAGAATGACGTGCTTGATGGGGTCCGAGTTTGAACTCATAGTTTCGTCTCCGACGATTGCAGGGCACGGATCGGCCTAACTAATAAATATGATTTTTATAAGGAAATCATTTCTGCCGATAGACGATGCGGCGAGTGTGCGGGGACCGGAAAGCTTCTTCTCTGTGCAACCTCTGTGTTCTCTGTGACTCCGTGGTTAAGGTATTTATAGGCAAACACTCACCACAGAGACACAGAGGACACAGATGTTGCACAGAGAAATCTAAATTAAGACACCGGTTACTGAGATCTTCTTTGTGCTTTTTGTGTCTACAACTAGCGTGCGAGCAGGTCGCGATAGAGGTGTTCGGTGTCGTGTGCCATTCGGAGCAGGGAGAAGCGGTCCCGCGCGACGCGTTGGGCGTTGCGAGCGAGGCGCGAGCGTTCAAGCGGGTCGTCGAGTAGTTTAGTGATGGCGTTGGCGAGCGCTTCGGGGTTGTCTGTGGGAACCAGTTTTCCGGTGACGCCGTCTTCTATGATTTCCTTTGCTCCTTCGGAGGCTGTCGCGACAATCGGCAGGCCTGCGGCCATTGCTTCGACAATTGCGAGGCCGAATGGTTCCGAGCGGGCGGCGGAGACGAATAAAGTTATAGAGGAGAGCGCCACGTTTATGTCGTCGCGCCATCCGGGCATGGTCACGAACTCGTTCAAACCGAGTTCATCTATCAATCTCTCGAGCGATCGGCGATGGGCCATCTCAGGAGACTTGTCCTCGCCGATGATCGCGAAATGCACATCCGAACGATGAGCGCGCACCAGTTTGGCGGCGCGCACAAAAACATCATGACCTTTGATTGGTGCGAGGTGTCCCACGGTTCCGACGACGACGACGGGAAGGTTGCCGCCGGAAGCGAAACGATCAGTGTCAATTCCGTTGTGAATGACGGTCAACTTTGACGGGTCGATGACGCCGCTTTGCCGTAGACTTTCGGCCACCGCTTCAGACACCGCAATCACGCGGCTCACGTTATTCAAAACGAGTCTGTTTATTCGTCGTAAAGGGAAGAGCGTGTGTCGCGTGAGCACGAGACGGCTGCGTGACGCTCGTTTCACTGCCAGTGTCGCGAGGTGATAATCACGGGCCGCGTGCGCATGGACGATCTCGATATCGTGTTCGCCGATAAACCCGGCGAGGTTTACGACGTTCTTGATGTAATTGCGGCGGCTCAGCGATAACGTGTTCGCTTTATTCAGGAACGACAATTCAGCCGCGAGCGGCGAGCCGGGGACAAAAGCGGCGTAGACGTCATGCCCAAGCTCAACCAAACCGCGAGAAAGGTCTGCCAAGTGCCGTTCCCCGCCGCCGAACGTCGTCACGGAGCATACCTGCAAGATCCTCATTTCGGATTGTTTATCCACAGCTTACGCAGAGTGTTTATAACATCTGTGTAATCTGTGGATGAAGGCTTTCCGTTTCCATCACATCCGGGAAAGAACCGCGGCCGAAGAAAACGTGATTGGCGAGCTTGCTGAACACAGGCAACCGCAACACTGCACAACCGAGTTCGAGCAGTTGCGGCTGACGAAGAGTCGCAGCGACGCGCCGCGCCCACAGTCGCGACGCAAAGCGCGATCGGAATAGTTCACCTGAGTACGCCTGCAACGCATCAACATTCCCGGTCGACAAATATTCCGTAACCACGCTGGCGGCGAAGGTTGAGAGACGCATGCACGGATCCAAACCGCCCGCGGTGAGCGGTGACACGGCGCCGGCAGCATCGCCGATTAACAAACCCTTCGAGTTCGCGATGTTTCTCAGCACCCCGCCGACCGGAATCAGGCCCGCGCGTGCTTCGACCTGTTTTGCTTTTCGCAAGTCGATGATCCCGCCGACGCGCGCACGAAAGTCTTGCAGCGCAGTTGTTGGATCAAATAACGATGGGTAACCGGCGACGCCCAGATGCGTCTCCTCGCTGTCGTGAGCGATCCAGGCGATGTAACCAGGAGCGAGTTTTGGATCGAGAAAACAAAGCAATCGTGGTGGACCATCAAGCACCGCGCCCTGAAGAACACTTTCCACACCCACGATCCATTCGCGATTTTGTTCGAGTTGCAGATCGCGAGCTACACGCGAACGCGCACCATCCGCAGCGATCAAATAGCGTGTGGTAAGCGAGCGCGTCGACGAACCGGAGTTGAGTCGAATTGTGATCTTGTCGCCGGCTGCCGAATGGCCGAGGTAACTCGTTTGGGGCAGCCAATCAACGCCGGCGAGTAGACACTGCTGCAAGTAACGCTGGTAGAGCTGGCCCATGCGGCCGATGCGAAACTCGTCGTACTGACTGACGAGTTCCAGCGGCCGCAGCGCGGGTGAGTAAAGTGTGACATGTTTGATTGCTGGTCCAAGACAGTCGTCGGGCAGGTCGAAATCGACGAGCGTGCGGCGTACGAAGATTCCGGTGGTATGGATCTTCTGGTCCAGACTGTGCTTGCGATCGACGAGGAGTACATTGACGCCTTGCCGGGCCAGCAGTCGGGCACACTGTAGTCCGGCAAGTCCGGCGCCGATGATAGTCACGTCATAGCTCGTTCTCATTTCGTAATGGCCAAGTCCTCTGTCGCGCAAAGTTCAGGGGCAAAAAAAGGGGGAGAGGCGGGTCGGCACTTAAGTGTTTCGCATTTGTTTGATGAGCGATTCCATGTGACTCAAATATTTCTCGAGCGCGGTGCGGCCGGCGGCGGTCAGTTTATACTCGGTCTTGGGCAGACGCCCTTCGAAAAACTTCGTGCAGGAGATGTAGCCTGCTTCTTCGAGTTTGCGCGCGTGTACGCTCAGGTTTCCGTCAGTCGTACTCATCAGCCTTTTCAGATCGCTGAAGGTCAACGATTCATTGGCTGCGAGTGCGCTGATGATACCGAGTCGCAATCGTTCGTGAATCAAACGATCGAGATTTGGCGCCGCGCTCTTTTCCTTCGTCCGGGCGACTTGCGGCTCGGGCGCCTCGGCGACCGGTTTCTGGGGAATAGTCTTTTTTGCAGTCGATTGTTTAGCCACCGTATTTCCTCACAATAATTGCACCAAACACGAGGTGCATGCCGCCGAATCCGACGGCCATAAACCAATTGGCGAACGCTGGCGGCGAGAACAGCGCGATGGCGCCGAGGGCCATGAAACAGAGGCCCATGATCGGCACCACTTTGACAGAGTACATGCCGCCGGTGATCACGCCCGTTCCGTAAAGTAGCAACCACACACCGGGAATCGCGTTGGTCAGTCCGGCCTGGACCAGCACGATCGTTAACAGTCCGCCGGCGATCAGTGGCGGCGTCAAACTGAAAACCGCTTTTCTGCCTGGGCCGGAACCGAGCGGCATTT